>NZ_AMYW01000026.1:0-80426 GCF_000335775.1 Flavobacterium sp. WG21 | reverse complement strand
TTTTTTAAGAGCGAAAGACGAGGCTCGAACTCGCGACAACCAGCTTGGAAGGCTGGAGCTCTACCAACTGAGCTACTTTCGCATTACTGTGGTGCAAATATAAGGCATAAGTTCAGTAAAATCTAAGCTTTTCGGCAAAAAAAATCAATAAAAAATCACATTTAACGATAACTTATTTAAAATTAAAAAGTTATAAAATCAATTATTTCTCATAAAATGGGGTTCGTATGAAAGAAACTACAGCAAAAGAAATCTATTCCAATTATCAATCCACCTTCGAAAGGAAAAATCAGCCGAAAGTTGTATCTTTGAAGGAGAAGCTTTAAAAACGACCTATTAAACGGGCTTATTTAAATAATGAAAAATTAATAAGAAATATTACATTATTTGAAAAAATCAGACCTATATTTGCCGAGAAAATCAAATTTAAATCCGGAAAATCTTTACAGAAAAGCTTCAAAAGAGTAAAGAATCTGAAAAGGCCGCAATCTAACGCAGCAAAACCTACTGCAGCACAGATAAAGCCAATTTGATTTAACATCAAAACGCTATCGTACATTTAGAAAAAGAACAATCTTCCATCCCCGGGTAATTTAGTTCGAATTAAAAACTGTAGCGCGTATTACTTTATATTTAAAAGAATATTGAATGAAGAATTTTTACTTTTTATTTATAATATGTTTATTCATTAGTTGCAAAAAAGAAGCACCAAAAGTTATTCCAGTGGTAAAAAAAGTCGCCCCGGCTATTATACTTACTGATGAAAGAAAGGTTTCTATTGATACCGCTCTGATTGGTACCTTTAAAAGCGAAACACTTAAACTGTTCTACAACTCATCAGAGAACATGACCGTTTGGGGAAACCTGAAAAAAAGAACTTATGTTTTGTCGCAATTGGCCGATGCCGGGCAATTGGGTCTGGATCCTGAGGATTACAAAGCTTCGAAACTACAAAAATTCGAAAGTAAAATTAGTTCGTTAAGTGATTCTGATCTGGCAACCTACGATGTTTTACTGACTTATAATTTTGAAAAATACCTCAACCATCTTTACAAAGGAAAACTAGACCCCAAAAAACTATACACCGATTGGGATCTCGAAGAAAAAACATTTGACGTAAACAATGTCCTGATAAAAGCATTCAACAAAAACAAACTGGATAGTATTGTAGACGGCATTCAATCGAAGGCATCTCCTTACAAACAACTTTTAAAAGCACTGGAAATCATCAATACTTTTCCGGATGACGATATCCAGCCTATTGAATCGGTTACCAAAATCACCTTAAATGATACTAACACCGCTTTGATCAACATCAAAAAAAGACTCTTGTTCTGGAAAGACATGACCGGAAAGGACAGTCTTACTTCTATTTATGACCACAAAACTTTCGAATCGGTTAAAAAATTTCAGGAAAGACATGGCTTAGCTGCTGATGGTGTTATCGGAGTTGGAACGATAAGTGCCCTGAATTTTTCTAAAGAGAAAAGAAAACATCAAATTATCGCCAACTTAGAACGCTGGAGATGGTATACTACTGATTTGGCCGAAGACTACTTTATTATCAACATTCCTGATTACAAATTAAATGTTGTTGAAAGTCAGGATACAACTCTGGTGCGTAATGTTGTCGTAGGAACAAGTAAGAGAAAAACTCCAATCATTACTTCAAAATTAAGAACGGTGGTTTTTAACCCAACCTGGACGGTACCGCCAACTATTTTAAAGGAAGATGTAGTTCCGGCAATGAAACGCAATCGAAATTATCTGGCGAATAAAAATATTACTATTTATGATACTGCCGGAAAGGTAGTTGAGCCTAATGCCTGGAACGAAAATAAACCGGGAAATTACCGTTATGTACAGAGTCCGGGTTACAATAATGCTTTGGGATTAATGAAAATTTTGTTTCCAAACAATCATAGTGTTTACCTGCATGATACGAATCATCGAAATAATTTTGGAAGAAACAACCGCTCTTTAAGTTCGGGTTGTGTGCGTGTAGAAAATCCGCTGGAACTGGCTGAACATATTTTGGGAGATTCAACAAATTGGTCTAAAGATAAAATTGACACCATCATCGCTTCCAAAAAAACAACCAGTATTCGAATCACAAAAAAATATGCCTTATACCAATGGTACTGGACGGCATGGAGCAAAAAAAATCAGCTCATTTTCAGAGCTGACATTTATAATCTGGATTCGGATTTGTACGCTAAATTAAGAAATTAGCCTCTCTTCCATCGTGAAACTTCTGGATGGATGATAGATATACAAAAGCGATTTGTCTTTTATGATCTCGATAATTTCATTAGTCAATCCCATTGGAATTGCCGGACATCCTTGGCTTCTTCCTAATCGTTTGTTGTTTCTGATAAACGATTCTGAAACATAATCAGCTCCATGCATGACAACTCCACGTTCGCGGGCATTGTCATTCACTCCATTCTCCAATCCGTCTAAGCGTAAAGAAACACCATGTTTACCTTTATAGACTTCGCCTGTAGCATAAAATCCCAAGCTGCTTTTGAAAGAGGAATTGGCATTTGAAAAATTAGATGCAAATTCTTCTCCGGTATTTCTACCGTGAGCTACTAAAGAATTGAATAAAACAGTATTGGTAGCCAAGTCAATTACCCACAAACGTTTGGTGTTTGACGACAGGCTAAAATCGATAAGTGTCAGGATGTCTTTTTGGATTACGCCTCTTTCTTTCAACAAGTAAAACCCTTTTAAGGCTTCAGAGAAAGTTCTAAGCTCAGGTAGTGAAAAATGATTGGGATTTAAGGTATTGTAAATACTCTCAATTTTCGAATCAACTGTAAGCGTTTCTATTTTAGCAATAGTTTTTACAGCTGCTTTTTTAACTTCGGAGGTGTTGTTTGAATCTTTACCAAAAGATAACAGCAAAAACACCAGTAATGGATAAATCTTGTAAATCATTGAATTTCTTTAGGTTAAACAGAGGTTTGGGTTTGGCAAAAGTATAAAAAAAATATACCTGGCAAAATATAAGGCTGTAAATCAGCCCTTTTTTGGTGAAACTTTAACAGAATCAGCTTAACAAATTAGTATTTGGTTCAAAAAACAAATATTTTTGTAGGAGGTTTACTCAAGGATGAATAAAAAATTGATTTTTCGTACTTTTCTTGCAAAAAATACAGAAAAATCATTTATTTCAATTAAAACTGTAACATTTGAAACAAAACAGGGTCTGTTAACCAAAGCGCAATATCCATTCTTCTTATTTTTTAAAATACTATGAAAAAATTAGTTTTTATCAGCTTTCTCTTTTTTACTTTTTGGTGTCATGCCCAAAAGAAAACACTGCAGGCTGAACTGACTAAGGAAAACATTTTAATTGACGGAAAACTAGATGAACCTGCCTGGAAAAATGTTTCTCCTGCCACAGATTTTGTAATGTATCAGCCCGATAACGGTAAACCTATTCCAGACAGTCAAAAAACCGAAGTCAGGGTTTTATACAATAATGATGCAATCTATATTGCCGCAACACTTCACGATGATCCTTCTAAAATTTTAAAAGAAATTTCGCAGCGTGATAATTTCGGAACTTCCGATATGTTTGGTGTTTTTATCAATGGCTTTAACGATGGCCAGCAAAATTTTCAGTTTTTTGTATCGGCAGCAGATGTACAGGGTGACTGCATCATGACAGATGCCAATGGCGAGGACTATTCCTGGGATGCGGTATGGCTCAGCAAAGCGGTGCTGAATGACAAAGGATGGGCCGTTGAAATCAAAATCCCCTATGCCGCCTTACGCTTTTCAGCCGCAGACAAACAAACCTGGGGCATTAATTTCTACAGGGAGATCAGACGGGAACGTAAAAAGTATACCTGGAATTTAATCGATACCAAAATTGGAACATTCACGCAGCAAAATGGTAATCTGGAAGGAATTGTCAATATAAAACCTCCTACCCGATTGTTTTTTATGCCTTACGCCTCTTATTATTTAAATGCTTCAGACAGTCAAAAAACATATGGAACACTGAAAGGCGGTATGGATATTAAGTACGGTATTAATGACGCTTTTACTCTTGACGCGATTCTGATTCCTGATTTTGGGCAAACGAAATACGACGATCAGATTTTGAATTTAGGTCCATTTGAACAGCAATTCAACGAAAACAGGGCCTTTTTTACAGAAGGAACCGATCTATTCAATAAGGGAGGTTTGTTTTATTCGAGAAGAATTGGAGGTAAGCCTTCCATAGACATTACTTTAAATGATAATGAAAAAATAATTGAAGAAGTTCAGAATGTGAACCTCATCAATGCTTTAAAAATTTCAGGAAGAACTCAAAAAGGATTAGGAATCGGGATTTTAAATGCGGTTACCGAAAAAACGTTTACCACGATAAAAGACACTCTTTCAGGCGATACAAGACGTGTGGTTGCTGAACCTCTAACCAATTATAATGTATTGATTTTAGATCAGCGCTTTCGCAAAAATTCTTCCGTGACTCTTATCAATACAAACGTTACCCGAAATGGACATTACAGGGATGCCAACGTAACGGCACTGGCCTGGGATTTAAGAACTAAAGCCAACACGTACAGCTTATCCGGTAATGTAAAATACAGTTTGATTAACGATACTGAAGACAAAAATGGTGTTTTCAGCACCATTCGTTTTGCCGAAACCAGCGGAAATTATCGCTATAGTATTGGCTCTGATTTTGTTTCTAAAAATTTCGATCCCAACGACATGGGAATTAATTTTTACACCAATTATTACAATCTTTACGGAAATGGTAACTACCGCATTCTAAACCCTACAAAACTCTTTAATACTTTCAGGATTGATTATGATATGTATACCGAATTCAATAAAGAATCCGGAAAAGTACAGGATAATAAAGTGAGTGCAGAAGTCAATCTTTCTACTCTGAAAAACAATTTTTACGGTGCCGGAATTGATATTTTTCCTCTAAATTCACATGATTATTACGAACCAAGAGCAGAAAACCGCTATGTCATCATTCCAAGAAAAATAGAAATCTGGGGAAGCGTTTCGACTAATTACAACAAGAAATTTGCTTTGGACTTAAATCCATTTATAATCTTTGCCGATGAAGCAGGAAGAATGGCCTATGGTGTTGATGTTGGACCACGATACCGTTTTAGCGATAAACTTTTACTAACCTATGCTTTTAGCTTTCTTCGAAGAAACAACAACAAAGGTTATATTGACGATTTTGACGATGATGATAATGACAACACTCCTGAAACGATCGTTTTTGCGAATCGAAATGTTATTACTTATTCGAACACTTTAAACGGAAAATATGCCATAAACAGTGCGATGACACTTAATCTGGCTGTAAGACAATATTGGTCTTATGCCGAAAATAAAGACATCCTAGAACTTCAGCAAAATGGAACTTTAACGTCTTATCCACAATACACCAAGAATAAAAACTCAAGCTTTTATTCCTGGAACACTGATTTATCGTATTCCTGGTGGTTTGCTCCGGGTAGTCAGCTTTCGGTTTTATATCGTAATAATGGTGTTAATTTTGAACGTATTATCAACAAAGACTTTAAACACAACATCACCGATTTACTGAACAATCAGGCCTTAAAACATATCTTTTCAGTAAGTGTGAAATATTTTATAGACTATAATGGGGTCAAAAATAAGATCAGAAGGAGAGCCTAGCGTGAATTAATTTTAAAATTTTTAGGGTTCTGCAACCAAATTAGTATTTTTTACTACGCTTCATTTTATTAAACATAATTGTCACCGCGCTTTTTTGTCGACTTTAGAAATGAATTATCTTTGTAAAAAACGAAAACTAATGAACAAGAAAGTAATCCTTATGATTTTAGACGGTTGGGGAAAATCTCCTGACCCTAAAGTATCTGCAATAGACAATGCAAATGTTCCTTTTATAAACAGCCTTTACAAAAATTACCCAAGCGCTCAGCTTCGTACTGACGGATTAAACGTTGGTTTGCCTGAAGGTCAGATGGGAAACAGTGAAGTGGGTCACATGAATCTTGGTGCCGGAAGAATTGTATATCAGGATTTAGCCAAAATAAACTTAGCCGTAGCACATCAAACACTTGCCAAAGAACAGGTACTTATTGATGCTTTTACTTATGCTAAAGAAAACAATAAAAAAGTTCACTTTTTAGGATTAGTTTCCGACGGAGGTGTTCACTCTCATACTTCACACTTACGAGGATTAATTGATGCTTCTCAGGAATACGGACTTGAAAATGTTTTTGTTCATGCGTTTACAGACGGTCGTGATGTTGACCCTAAATCGGGAGCAAAATACATTCAGGATTTAGAAGAGCACATCAAAAATACTCCTGTAAAAATTGCTTCAATCGTTGGGCGTTATTATGCAATGGATCGTGACAAACGATGGGAGCGTGTAAAACTTGCTTATGATTTAGTAGTAAACGGTATCGGAACTCCGTCTAAAAATGCGGTTTCAAGCATTCTTGACAGTTATGCACACGATGTTACTGATGAGTTTATCGCACCAATCGTAATGGTTGACGAGCAGGAAAAACCATTGGCAACCATCAGCGAGGATGATGTTGTTATCTTTTTCAACTTCAGAACCGACAGAGGCCGTGAACTTACAGAAGCGCTTTCGCAGCAAGATTTCCACGAGCAGAACATGCACAAATTAAACTTGTATTATGTAACGCTTACCAATTACGACGAAACGTATCAAAACGTAAAAGTCGTTTACAACAAAGATAATATTACTGAAACTCTGGGTGAGGTTTTAGAAAAAGCAGGTAAAAAACAAATTCGTATTGCCGAAACAGAGAAATATCCGCACGTGACCTTTTTCTTTTCGGGTGGAAGAGAAACTCCATTTGAAGGAGAATCACGTATTTTAAGAAACTCTCCAAAAGTTGCCACTTACGATTTACAACCGGAAATGAGTGCCTATGAATTAAAAGACGCTTTGGTTCCTGAATTAAACAAAGGCGAAGTAGATTTTGTCTGTCTAAATTTTGCCAATGGTGACATGGTGGGGCATACCGGAATCATGAGTGCTGCAATTAAAGCCTGTGAAGCAGTAGATGCCTGCGTAAAAGAAGTAATCGAAGCGGCTCTTGCCAACGATTACACCACGATTGTTATTGCCGATCACGGAAATTGTGAAACGATGATTAACCCTGACGGAAGTCCAAATACAGCACATACCACCAATCCGGTACCGATTATTTTAGTCGATAAAGAGTTGAAAAATATTCAGGATGGTGTTCTGGGTGACATAGCTCCTACTATTCTGGAATTAATGGGCGTGCCTCAGCCAAATGCGATGACTTGCCATTCGTTGTTGTAGTATTTAGTTTTTAGTCGCAGTTTTCAGTCTGAATCGCGATAATACTAAATCCTCAAAATAAATAAACCCGACAGTTTTTTTTTAAAATCTGTCGGGTTTCCTATTTTAAAACAGGACCGGGACTAAAAAAACAAACATAAATAATAGTTAAAATTTCTTAATTAATAGCTTTACTATTATCTTTGCAAAAAAAATGTTTTTCATGCAAATTATACTATCAAATATAAAAATGCAGATCAACGAAAAGATCTATGTAAAAGATCCGGAAACATCTGCGTTGGGAAAAAAAATAATTGAGCAGAGTATTCTTCTAATTGACGATATTGGTTTTGATAATTTTACCTTTAAAAAGTTAGGTGAAAAAATAGGTTCAAACGAAAGTTCGATTTATCGTTATTTTGAGAACAAACACAAACTGCTGGTATACCTGTCATCCTGGTACTGGAGCTGGATCGAGTATAAATTAGTTTTTAATACCACTAACATCACCGATAAAAAAGAAAAGCTTAAAAAAGCCATTACGATTGTAACCGAAAAAATATCTGACGATATTTATACAGATCATATTAATGAGTCTATTTTAAATAAGATTATAATTGCCGAGTTCACCAAAACACTTCATACAAAAGAAGTGGATCAGGAAAACAAAGAGGGCTTTTTCTTAATTTACAAAAGAATGATTAATCGAATTGTTGAGATTGTAAAAGAAGTAAATCCCGATTATCCTTATGCCAAATCACTAGTTTCAACCATTGTTGAAGGAAGTTTACATCAGCATTTTCTAACGGATCATTTGAAAACAATTACAGATTGTAATGAGACGGTTACGACAACTCAATTTTACCTAAACCTTGCAGAAAACGTTTTGCGCTAATTATAACAAAAACAGTATGACTCCTTTAAAAAGATTTTACCATTTACTTGAACTGGACAAAAAAGACATTTACCAAATTTTTTTCTATGCCATTTTTGCCGGATTAGTCAGTTTATCGCTTCCACTGGGAATTCAGGCCATCATTACTTTTATACAATCCGGAAGAGTTAGTGTTTCCTGGATTGTGCTTATTATACTTGTAGTTGGCGGTGTAGCTCTTGTTGGAGTGCTTTCGTTTATGCAGCTGCGTATCACAGAGAACTTACAGCAAAAAATATTTGTTCGTGCTTCTTTTGAATTTGCAGCCCGTCTGCCAAAAATAAAATCAGAAGAATTGTACGGTACTTACCCACCGGAACTAACAAACCGATTTTTTGATACCCTAACGATTCAAAAAGGAACTTCAAAATTATTAACCGATTTTTCTGCCGCTTTACTGCAGATTACTTTCGGAATTATTCTGTTGTCCTTATATCATCCCTATTTTATTGTGTTCGGACTTTTACTGTTCCTTCTTTTGTACTTTATTTTTAAATTTTCATACAAATCAGGTTTAGAAACAAGTTTAAAAGAATCCAAATTCAAATACAAAGTGGCGGGATGGTTACAGGAAATGGCCCGTAATAACTTTAGTTTCCGCAATGAACTGAATTATGACTTTGCGCTTCAAAAAAACAATTCGATCGTAGCGGGTTATCTGAATTACAGAGAGAAACACTTTAGCGTAATCAAAAAACAGTTTACCCAATTGATTATTTTCAAAGTCATTATTACCGCCAGTTTATTGTCTATCGGAGGGTACCTGGTACTAAGCCAGGAAATGAACATCGGGCAGTTTGTTGCTGCTGAGATTATCATTTTACTTGTGATTACATCGGTAGAAAAAATCATTCTGGGACTTGAAAGCTTCTATGATGTTTTAACTTCTGTTGAAAAAATCGGACAGGTAACGGACTTAGCTTTAGAGGAAAACTCCGAGTCTGATTCTCTAAACGATCACTGTTACAACAGCATCTCTTTAGAAACAGAGAATTTAAAATTCAAATTCCCGGATTCTCCAACCAATGCCTTAGATTCTATTACGTTAAAAATCGATCAGGGTGAAAAAATTGTTATTGAAGGTGAAAACGGATCAGGAAAAACAACGCTTATTCGATTGCTATCAGGCTTATTAAGACAAAGTTCGGGAGCTTTTTACATCAACGACGATACTTTTAGAAAAATAAATCTGAAACAATACCGCTCACAAATTGGCAGCATCATTCACAACGAAACACCATTTGAGGGCACTATTTTAGAGAACATTACTTTTAATGATCCAATGATCAGTACCGAAGATTTGAAATGGGCACTGGACGGAGTTCAGCTTAGTCCGCTGATTAAATTATTACCTAAAGGCCTGAATACCCATATTCACCCGGAAGGAAAACAGTTATCGTCTTCTAATGCTCAAAAAATCCTGTTGGCCAGAAGTATTATCCACAAGCCAAAAGTGCTCTTTTACGAAGATCCAACAGACACTATGGACGAAAAAGTGGCGAATGAAATCATAGATTTTATTACTTCGGATAAGAACAAATGGACGATTATCGTTTCTTCCAAAAATCCATATTGGAAAACCAAATCGACGCGAAAAATTACAATGCAAAACGGTCAAATTATACTGGATCAAAAAAAACAATAAGCCATGTTAAATATCTCTGACAATAAAACAAAATTACAGCCGCTTGATCGCTATGAGACTGTAAGAAACCTAAGCAACAGGCCACATTATAAAATTTTAAACCGAATTATAATCGCATCTTCCATACTAGGAATTATTGCACTTTTATTGCCGTGGACTCAGAATATTTCGGGTTCGGGAGCGGTAACCACTTTAAAACCCAACCAAAGACCACAATCGATTCAGAGTGTGATTTCAGGACGTATTGAAAAATGGTACGTGCAGGAAGGTGACTTTGTTAAAAAAGGAGACACGATTCTGTTTATTTCTGAGATCAAGGAAGATTATATGGATCCTAATTTGGTTGAAAACACCAAAAATCAGGTCGATGCGAAGAAAAACTCCTTAGAATCTTATGGCGAAAAAGTAACCACGCTTTCCGGTCAGATTCAGGCGATTGAAAACGAAAGAAAGCTAAAACTGGAACAAGCCAGAAATAAAGTCAAACAATCCCTTTTAAAAATAAAAAGTGACAGTATCGATCTTGTAGCTGTAAAAACACAATTGCGAATTGCCAATACACAGTACAATCGTTCGGTCCAATTAAACAAAGAAGGTTTGAAACCACTTACCGATGTCGAAGAAAAACGTCTGAAACTGCAAGATGTAGATGCTAAAATCATCACGCAGGAAAACAAATACCTCACCAGCAAAAATGAATACATCAATGCCAGAGTAGAGATTAACAGAATTACGGCGGAGTACGGTGAAAAAGTAGCCAAAGCAAGAAGTGACCAATTTACCACCCTGAGTAATAAATTTGATACGGAAGCACAGGTGAGCAAACTGGAGAATCAATATGCCAATTACAGTTTGCGTAATGGCATGTACTACATCAGAGCGGTACAGGACGGTTACATCAACCGCGCTTTGCAGGCAGGTTTAGGTGAAACGATAAAAGAAGGTACACCAATTGTAACAATAATGCCTTCTCATTATGATATCGCAGTAGAAACCTATATCAGCCCAATTGACCTCCCTTTGATCAGAAAAGGAGAAAAAGTACGCGTTTGGTTTGACGGATGGCCTACCATTGTGTTTTCAGGATGGCCGGACATGTCTTACGGAACTTTCGGAGGAACGGTGGTAGCCATAGAAAACTTCATCAGTGAGAATGGTAAATACAGAATCTTAATTGCTCCGGACCCGGATGAGACGAAATGGCCAAAACAATTAAGTATTGGCTCCGGTGCTCAAACTATTGCCCTATTAGACACGGTGCCAATTTGGTTCGAAATCTGGAGAACCCTAAACGGATTCCCTCCTAATTATTATAAAAGTACCCAAAAAGTAACTAAAGAAAAAAATAATGAAACCAATACTTATCGCTTTTCTTTTTCTGGGCTGTACCGTTTTTGGCCAGCAGCCCTTCTCAAAAGAACTCACCTACAATGAGTTTTTGGGGTATGTAAAAAAATACCATCCATTAGTTAAAAATGCCAATTTGGAAGTCAGCAAAGCACAAGCCAATCTGATGATGGCACGTGGTGGTTTTGACCCAAAAATTGAAGTTGATTTCAGCCAAAAAAAATTTAAAGACAAAGAATATTATTCGATTTTAAACAGCAGTTTTAAGATCCCGACCTGGTACGGAATTGAACTGAAAGCCGGATTCGACAATAACGAAGGGGTTTATCTGAATCCTGAAAATACTACTCCCAATCAGGGATTAACTTCTTTTGGGATCAGTATTCCAATTGGACAGGGATTGTTCATCAACCAGAGAATGGCAGATGTACGAAAAGCTAAAATTCAAATCAAACTAAGTCAGGCTGAAAGAAAACTTCAGGCAGTTGGCATTTTGTATGATGCCTCACTGGCTTATTTCAACTGGAAGAAAAACTTCGAGGAAATGAAACTTTATGAAATGTACAACAACAATGCTGAAATTCGTCTGAAAGGAATCAAATCGCTCATCGAACAAGGCGACAAGCCGGCAATAGACAGTATTGAAGCCGGAATTATTGTAAGAAACAGAGCCTTAAGCCTGGAAGATTCTAAATTAAAATTAACCAAAGCCAAACTCGAATTATCGAATTATATGTGGCTGGAGAATAATATCCCATTGGAAATTTCAGACGAGCTAGTGCCGGAAACAGCGCTTGAATCGACTTTACAAGAAACGCTGAAAACAAACGATCTACTGCAAGGCGATACCAACTTAGAAACACATCCGAAATTGAATGCACTGCAAAATAAAATAGACCTACTCAAGGTTGAAAAAGACCTGAAGCAAAACATGCTGTTGCCTAAAATAAACGTTGGGTATTCTTACTTATCTGATCCTAGATATATTGACAATTATAAATTTGACGATTACAAAGTTGGCTTAGAATTTTACTTTCCTTTGTTTCTTCGAAAAGAACGTGGAAGTCTGAAACTGGCCAAATACAAACTCCAGGAAAATGAATTTGCTCTTGCTCTGGAACGAACACAGCTGACCAACAAAATAAGTGCACAGAAAGTAGAAATCAATTCGCTGATCAGACAAAAGAAACTGGTAAAAAATTTAGTAGAAAATAATGCCGCGATGTTAACCTCAGAAGAACGATTGTTCTCTTTTGGAGAAAGCTCGTTATTTCTGATCAATACACGAGAAAACAATTTGGTTAGCGCAAAACTAGCCGCAATTGCTCTGGACAACCGATTTTACATCTCAAATTCAGAGTTGTTCAAAATCATGGCCAATCCGGATTAAAGTTTAAAATCTACTTTAACACATAGAAACATATTTCTTTTTGCGTTCTTTTTTGTGCATTCAATCTATGTCTCTATGTGTTAAATCTTTTTTTACTGATGGATTAGACCAAATAATGATACGTCCATTCGACCGCATAAATTACAAGTCCAATGAGACCTCCTACCAGAGTTCCGTTGATTCGGATGTACTGCAGATCTTTTCCGATCTCCAGTTCTAATTTTTCCGAAACCTCCTTTCCATCCCAGCTTTTCACGGTAGACGAAATCAAATCTCCAATTACTTTTTTATTGTTTAGCAGCATCGAAAGCAAATCGTTCTTGATGAAATTATTGATCTTATCGATCATAACGATATCTTCTTTTAATCCATTTCCGAACCCCTGAATCAAACCCGAAATATTTTTCTTAATTGACGATTCTTCACCCTTTTCCAAATCAGCTGAAATCGATCTTTTTATTTCATCCCAAATTCCGTTGACATAATCCTGAACCTCTTTTTTTCCGGCAAAATTCAAAATCATATTGTTGATCTTCTCCCGCATCTCTTCTGAATGCTTTACTTTGTCCAGAAAATTGTACACATACTCGTCTATCTTAATCCTGATAGCACTTCCGGGATGTTTGGCTTCGTTTAAAAAATCAGCAAGTCCATTAAAAACTCCCTCTGTAATGCTTTTATCCGCCAAACCAAAACTTAAAAACGGTGTCGATGCTTTCACTTTTTTCCGAATCAGGTCTTTATTATTACTAAGTTCTGTACTCATCACATTCAGCACGTTGGTCAGCAGTTCCTCTTTCACATTTCCTTTTTGCAAAGGCTCTAACGCCAGTGCTACCCAATCTCCAAAGTTGATTGCTTCCAGTTTTTCTTTGAACTGAGTTTGAATAAATCGTTTGATATCTTCATCTTTTATCGTTTTTAAAACTCCCGGAATAATATTTAAAGCCACAACACTGGCAATTTTATTGGCATTCTCCTCCTGCGAAAGCCAATCAGCTGCTTTCGTAGCAAAATTAAATTCTTCGAGTTTTATTTCCAGTTTCTCCCGATTCAGAAATTCTTCCGAAACAAAATTCCCTAAGTTTTCACCAATTTCATTTTTCTTAGTCGGAATAATGGCCGTGTGCCAAATCGGAATTCCTAACGGATGACGGAACAATGCCACCACTGCAAACCAGTCGGCGATACCGCCCACCATCGCCGCTTCACTAAAAGCCTGAAGCATCGGAATCTTAAAATAAACCGCTACTACAAACAAAAGCACTGCGATACCTAAGAGTCCCAATGCATTATTTTTCATCCTTTTCAGGGCTTTCTTCTTTACTATATTTTCATGATCTACAGACGTCTCCATAATTTAATTCATTTCAATGATTACTAATTTACGTTTTTTCTGTGAACCAATAACCCCTTCATTAATTATCCGTTCGCTACGAATTCACGAATTTCTATTGGCAAACTTTACGCATAAATATTGATTCGTGAATTCGTGGCTAATTTTCAAACGCCTGTCATTCCTTTTAATTCGTGAATTCGTTGCGAAAAATTTTTAAATAAAAAGATAATATTAAAATTTGTACTTTTGCGAACTGAAAATCCGAAATTATGATTATTGTAAAATCACGTGAAGAAATCGAATTAATGCGCGAAAGTGCTTTGATCGTATCTAAAACATTGGGAATGATTGCTTCTGAAATTAAAGAAGGAGTAACTACATTATACCTGGACAAACTGGCTGAGGAATTTATCCGTGATCACGGTGCAGTTCCAAGCTTCTTAGGTCTGTATGATTTCCCGAATTCACTTTGTATGAGTCCAAACTCTCAGGTTGTACACGGAATTCCGAACAATACACCTTTGAAAAACGGTGACGTTATTTCGGTAGATTGCGGTGCATTCAAAAATGGATATCACGGTGATCACGCCTATAGTTTCGAAATTGGAGAAGTTGCTCCCGAAGTTAAAAAACTTTTGAAAGTAACGAAAGAGTCTCTTTACGTAGGAATCAGAGAATTTAAAGCCGGAAATCGTGTGGAAGATGTTGGAAATGCGATCCAGAAATATACAGAAGCTCACGGATACGGAGTAGTTCGCGAGTTGGTAGGACACGGTTTAGGGCAGAAAATGCACGAAGAACCTGAAATGCCAAACTACGGAAAACGCGGTCGCGGAAAACTGTTTGTGGAAGGAATGGTTGTAGCGATCGAGCCTATGATCAATCTTGGAACCCGAAACATCAAACAACACAAAGACGGCTGGACCATTACTACCGCAGACGGAAAAGCAAGTGCTCATTTCGAACACGACGTTGCTTTAGTGGATGGTAAACCAGAAATCTTATCGACTTTTCAATACATCTATAAAGCGCTTGGAATTGAAAGCAATGAGGAAGATGAATTCCGAAAAGTGCCGTTGGTTTTATAACACAAATTTCACTAATTAACACGAAATATTGTTTTTGCTGAAATTACACCGATAGAGAGACTGAATGATGAGTGATTTATATTTAAAAGATGAGTCTTATAAAATTATTGGAATCTGTATGGAAGTCCATAAAATTTTAGGAAAGGGACATAGTGAAAAGGTTTATGGTGATGCTTTAGAATATGAATTTCAAAAAAACAATATCCCGTACAATCGGGAATTAAGGTATAATATTGTTTATAAAGATATTATATTGCCTAGTTACTATTTTGCAGACTTTGTTATTTTTGACGAAATTATTCTGGAACTTAAAGCAATTACAGCTCTAACAACAAGTGAAATAAAACAAACATTAAATTACCTGGCCGCCTCACAAAACAAACTGGGTTTACTAGTTAATTTTGGAGAAGACAGCCTTAAATATAAAAGAATAATACTTTAACCCAAATCAAGGTTCGTGAAATTTCACCACAACATTAATCCGTGTTAATTAGTGAAATTCGTGTTCAAATACATTTACCGTGAAGAAACTTTTTAAATTAGTACTTAATACAATACCCCGTCCAATATTAATTCGTTTAAGTTATGTGGCGCGTCCTGTTTTAGCTTTATCATTAAGAGGAAGCAAATATACTGATCCGATTGACGGGAAAAGTTTTAGAAGTTTTTTGCCTTATGGATATGGGAAACAACGTAACAATGTGCTTTCGCCAAGCACACTTTCATTAGAGAGACATCGTTTGCTGTGGCTGTATTTAAACGATCAGACTGATTTTTTTACAGCACCTAAAAAAGTATTGCATTTTGCACCGGAACAAGCTTTTTACAAAAGATTCCGCAAACAGAAAAATCTGGATTACACGACAACCGATTTGTTCTCGCCTTTGGCAGATGTAAAAGCAGACATTTGTAATTTGCCTTTTAAAGACAATGAATATGATGTTATTTTATGCAACCACGTTTTAGAACATATTCCGGACGATACTAAAGCCATGCAGGAGTTATTTCGTGTTTTAAAACCGGGCGGAATGGCGATTCTTCAAATTCCGCAGGACTTATCCAGAGCGGTTACTTTTGCTGACGACACCATCACCGATCAAAAAGAACGTGCCAGAATATTTGGTCAGTACGACCACGTGCGTATTTATGGCCGTGATTATTTTGACAAGTTAAGAAGCATTGGTTTTATCGTTATCGAAGAAGACTATACTCATAAAATTTCTCCGGAACTGGTAGAAAAATATTGTCTGGCAAAAGGCGAAATCATCCCACTTTGCTTCAAACAGGAAAACTAATTCTTTCACCATATAAGTGATACAAGTTCATTTAAAAAGAGTTTTCAAATTATTGATATTTTGAAAACTCTTTATTTTTTTGCCCAATCTCTAAATTATAAGCCAACCAAATCTCTAAATCTTGGAACCTACAAAATCATTTCAGTTCTGCTTTGACATCAGTTTTGAAAAAAACCTGAATACCTACCTCCCAACAGCTTATATCATTGAAAATACCGATGATATTAAATATCTGGACAAAAAAGCGAGTACAGATGTACTTGAAAGTTTTGGAGTTCTTTTTGAAAATTTAGATTCCAATACAAAAAAAATACTGACGGCTTGCGATTCTTTAAAACCTGATTTTATTTTCAAGAAATTCAGCACCAAAATCAAATCGGCTAAAACAATTGCTGATTTACAAAAAGATTCCAAAATTGAATTTGCCATTCGTCAGCATTTAAAATTTAACCTAGAATCCTTTTACAATCTAATTGTAAAAGAACAATTTCCATTCTCTGCTAATATGAGTGCCGAAAAGGATTTTTATCGTTGGAGAGTCGATACAAATCCGTTAGAATTTGAACCTCAGATTCAATTTGACAAACACGCTGAAGGCATTACTTATACTCTATCTTTAAAAGAAGGCGAAACCACATTTTTACCAATGGATAAAAGTGTAGATATTCTTTTGGACGAACCAAGCTGGTTGATCATCGACAAAAAACTTGGACAGTTAAAAGAACTTAATTCTAAAAAACTACTGCCTTTTTTAAAGAAGAAATCAATCGAAATACCATCAAAACTAGTTGACAATTACTTTAAGAATTTCATTCCGGAAATAGCCAAAAAAATCGACATCGAATCTACCGGCTTTGAAATTGAGCTCCGCGACACCATTGTCTCCTGCACGATTCAGCCTGTTTTTGATTTCTTTAAAAACTGTTATTACCTCAACCTTTTTTTTGACTATAACGGCTATTCATTTGATGCGGGTAAAACTAAAAAAACACACTCTTTTGTTGATTTTAGTGTTGCCAACGAACCTAAAATTATTCAGTTCAAACGAAACGCTGATGAGATTTCCTATACAGACAAATTACTCAGTCTTGGTTTAACAAAAATCAAAAATGAATTGTTTGGATTGAGTTCAGATGCCGAGACCTCTGATCCGTATGTCAATATTCAATTCATTATTGACCATAAAGAACCACTCGAAAGTCTGGGTTTTACCATTCAGAATCTCAAACTCGAAAGCAAACAAATCATCACCGAAAGCAACACGATTTCAATTGCAAAAGAAACGAAAGCCGATTGGTTCGACATTAAAATAATCATCACAATTGGTCCTTATAAAATCAATTTCAGTGAAATCATTCCAAACATAAAAAGCAAAGAAAGACTCTTTATGTTGCCTGACGGAAATTACTTTTTGATTCCGCTGGAATGGTTTAGCAAATACGGTTCTCTGGCAAAATTGGCAAAGACAGAAAACGGAACTGTTTTGTTGCGTAAAAGTAATTTTACTGCCTTAGACGGAATTTCAGAAATTGCCAATGATCCGGACCAGATTCATAAAGCTGAATTTACAGCTTCCGATTTACTAAAAGCAACCCTGAGACCGTATCAGATTGACGGTGTAAAATGGCTTTTGGGTCACTTTAATGCTAACCTCGGCGCGTGTCTGGCCGACGATATGGGACTTGGAAAAACGCTGCAGACTTTAGCGGTTTTAGTTGCGGTACAGGAGCAACTAGGCTTTACGACCAAAACGACCAATTTTGATTTATTCTCAAACGATACGACTATCGAAAGAGAACCTCTGAAGGCCTTGATCGTTCTCCCTTCTTCTTTGGTTTTCAACTGGTACAATGAAGCCGGAAAGTTTACGCCTCATTTTTCGAAAATGCAATATGTGGGCAATGACCGAAAATTACTGGCAAGCAGATTAAATTCAACCGATTTAATTTTTACGAGTTACAGCATTGTTCATCGTGATATTTCCATTTTAGAAAAATATGATTTCCGCTATTTAATTCTTGATGAAAGTCAATACATTAAAAACAAAGATTCTAAGATTTTTAAAGCCATCAATAAAATCAGCACGGGACATAAAATTGCTTTGAGTGGTACACCGATCGAAAATTCACTTGACGATTTATGGTCGCAGATGCAGTTTATCAATCCGGATATTTTGGGGAGCTATGCTTTTTTCATGGAGAATTTCAAAAACCCTATTGAGAAAAAACAGAACGAAGAAGTTTTAAATGAATTAAAAAACCTGATCCAGCCTTATATTTTAAGAAGAACCAAAGAACAGGTTTTAAAAGATTTACCTGAATTGACAGAACAGGTTTATTACTGCAATATGGATGCTGAACAGGAAAAACTATACGAAAAAGAGAAATCAAAAGCACGTAACTTTTTACTAAAAACGGATGGATCAGGCCCTGATAAAATTAACATTATCAACACTTTAATGAAGCTGAGACAACTGAGCAATCATCCCAAAATGGTCGATCAGGATTCTGAAGTAGATTCCGGAAAATACATTGCCGTTACGAATTACCTGAAAAATTTAGTCAAGGGAAAACAAAAAGTCATCATTTTTAGCTCCTTTGTGACCAATTTGAATTTTTATACGGATTGGTGTAAAGAAAACAAAATAGAATATTGTGAGATTACCGGCGAAACTCCGTCACAAAAAAGAGAACAGCAGGTAAAACGATTTCAGGAAAAAGAAAACCCTTTGTTATTCTTCATTTCCCTTAAGGCGGGTGGCGTTGGTCTGAACATTACCAAGGCTTCGTACGTCTTATTCCTTGATCCCTGGTGGAATCCTTTTGCAGAGAAACAGGGAGTGGGAAGAGCGCATCGTATCGGACAATTGAACAAAGTAAACGTAGTTCGTTTCATTTCAAAAAATACAGTCGAAGAAAAAATCATCAAATTACAGGAAAACAAAAAACTACTCTCGGATTCGCTTTTGGAAGAAAGTCATATCAGCGACGAAATTGAAGCAAATCTCGAATACCTCCTGGGTTCCTGATCAATTGTTTTCAAAACCTGTAAAACAGCATCTTATTAGGTTCTATAAAATTGTTATATTTACAATCTTACAACTTAATAAGATGCCAGAAAAATTGTTTAGAAACCTCCTTATATTTTTCATTTTTGCTTCGGCTACTGCTCAGGAAATACAAACTGAAGTAAATCCGCCTTACAATATTAAAACCGTCTCTTTTGTTCAGAACGGCAGTAATGTGATTCCAATCTTCGAATTGGGGGAAGCATTTCAATTTCAATTTGACGATTTATTTGGCAATGAAGCCAATTATTATTTTGAAGTGATACACTGCGATTACAACTGGAAACCGTCTGATATTCCAAAAACAGACTATATCATCGGTTTTGACAATCAGCGAATTACTGACTATTCGAATTCGTTTAATACACTTCAAATCTATTCGCATTACCGACTTCCTTTCCCGAATCAGTTTACCAGTCAATTGCGTCTTTCTGGCAATTATATGCTTCGTATTTTAAATGAGGACAAAGAAGTTGTACTGTCCAGAAAGTTTATCTTATACGAAAATCACTGTACTGTAGCGACTCAGGTAAAAAGAAGCCGGGATTTGTCTAACATAGAACACAAACAAAATCTGGATTTTAATATCAGCTCTAATGATATTGTTTTTCAGACTCCGTTGCAAAATGTAAAAGTGCTGCTGCTACAGAATGGCAACTTTAATACTTCTATTAAAAATATTGTGCCGCAATACACCATTGGGAATCAGCTGGTGTACAAATACGATAAAGAAACTCAGTTTTGGGGCGGTAATGAGTTCTTGTATTTTGAAAACAAAGACATCCGTGCGGCTAGCACCAATGTAGCCAAAGTAGGAAGCAGCGGCGACATTTATAACTCTTATTTGTTTACCAATCTGGCAAGAGCCAATCAGATTTACTCGAACAATCAGGATGTAAACGGAAATTTCGTAGTGAAGAATATCAATGCTTCCAACAATGAAATCGAAGCTGACTATGCCTGGGTATATTTCAGCCTGTCGGCCCCAACTTTCAGAGCCTCGAATAAGGACATTTATATCTGCGGGATGTTCAACAATTACAGCCTGTCTCCGGAATACAAAATGGATTATAATTCAGAGAAAGGTATTTTTGAAAAAGCAATTGTGATCAAACAGGGTTTTACCGCTTTTCAATATACGGTTGCCGATAAAAAAGGAGTGATTGATTATGAAAATGCCATAGACGGAAACTTTTATCAGACTGAGAATGAATATACCATCCTGGTGTATTACAGAGAAAGTACAGATCGATACCAGAGAGTGATTGGCAAAGGAAATGCAAACTCGATAAACATCATAAATTAAAACATTGTTAAGGATTTAGGCAGAAAGATTTTTTTTCGTAGCTTTGCACCTATAACGCACACATATATACTACTTTAGTATGGTTTCTCAGATAACAAGAGGCATAAAAATATCTGTTTTGACTAGTTTTGAAGGTACTTACTTCAAGAACTATAAGATTCACTTTGCTTTTAGCTATGTCGTTACAATCGAAAATCACAGCAAAGATTCTGTTCAGTTAACTTCCCGTCACTGGGAAATTTTTGACTCGTTAAACGACCTTGAAGTAGTTGACGGTGAAGGCGTAATTGGCAAAAAACCAGTTTTAAAACCGGGAGAAAATCACACTTATAGTTCAGGCTGCTTATTGTCATCTCCCTATGGAGCAATGAAAGGTTATTTTAATATGATCAACTTTACCACTACCAAAACATTCAAAGTAATTGTTCCTACTTTCAGAATGTGTGCTCCTTTTGCTTTAAACTAAAAATTAGGTTTAAAACTCCCTTTTTATCGTTATCTTAATCACAAATTTGACAAATTATTAATTTATCCTTTGTACTTTTGTGCAGCGTTAGATTATTCGTAACAATCAAATCGTCTAATTCTTAAATTGTCTAATTATCTAATTTTAAATAACATGCTAAAAGGATTCTTTCACGTACCAAAAGCGGTAAACGAACCGGTAAAAGGATACGCACCTAACTCACCAGAAAAAGCAGCAGTTCAGGCAGCTTACACTACTTTATGGAACTCTAAAATCGACGTGCCGTTATACATCGGAAGCGAAGAAATCAGAACTGGAAATACAAGAACAATATCAGCTCCTCACGATCACAAACATATCGTAGGAACCTACCACTTAGCTGAAAAACAACATATCGAAAAAGCGATTGCCAACGCTCTTGAATCAAGAAAAGCATGGGCAAATATGGCATGGGAACAACGTGCTGCTATTTTCTTAAAAGCTGCTGAGCTTATTGCAGGACCATACAGAGCCCGTATTAATGCAGCAACAATGATCGGTCAGTCTAAAAATATTCATCAGGCAGAAATTGATGCTGCTTGTGAGCTAATCGACTTTTTACGTTACAACGTAGAATTCATGACTCAGATTTACGGAGATCAGCCAAAATCAGATTCTTCTACGTGGAACCGTTTAGAATACAGACCTCTTGAAGGTTTTGTTTACGCTATTACTCCTTTCAACTTTACTGCTATTGCTGCAAATCTTCCTGCAAGTGCTGCTATGATGGGTAACGTTGTAGTTTGGAAACCAAGCGACAGTCAGGTTTTCTCTGCAAAAATCATTATCGATATTTTCAAAGAAGCAGGTGTTCCTGATGGCGTTATCAATGTTGTTTTTGGTGATGCTTTAATGATTACAGATACTGTTTTAGCAAGCCGTGATTTTGCAGGAGTTCACTTTACAGGATCAACTCATGTATTTAAAGATATCTGGGCTAAAATTGGTGCTAACATTCACCACTACAAAACATACCCTAGAATCGTTGGAGAGACTGGTGGTAAAGATTTTATCATTGCACACCCAAGCGCTAACGTAAAACAAGTGGCTACAGGAATTGCCCGTGGTGCATTTGAATTTCAGGGACAAAAATGTTCTGCAGCTTCAAGAGCTTATATCCCGCAAAGTTTATGGCCAGCGGTTAAAGAACAATTAGTTGCCGATGTAAAATCAATGAAAATGGGTTCTCCGGAAGATTTCGGAAACTTTATTACAGCGGTTATCCACGAAGGTTCTTTTGATAAATTGGCGAGCTACATCGACCAGGCTAAAAAAGATGCTGATGCTGAAATCATCGTTGGTGGAAACTACGATAAATCAGTTGGATACTTTATTGAGCCAACGGTTATCGTAACTACAAACCCAAAATATACTACAATGGAAACCGAATTATTCGGACCTGTAATCACTATTTATGTTTACGAAGATGCTAAATGGGAAGAGACTTTAGAATTAGTAGATACTACTTCTGAGTACGCTTTAACAGGAGCTGTATTTAGCCAGGATCGCTATGCAATTGAAGTAGCTACAGTAAAATTACAAAATGCTGCAGGTAACTTCTACATCAACGATAAACCAACAGGAGCCGTTGTAGGAATGCAGCCATTTGGTGGAGCAAGAGCTTCAGGAACTAACGATAAAGCAGGTTCTGCATTGAACTTATTGCGTTGGGCATCTCCTAGAACCATCAAAGAAACCTTTGTAACTCCTGAAGATTACAGATATCCTTTCTTAGGTTAATCATTTTTAGTTTCAAGTTTCAAAGTTTCAGGTTAGAAACTTTGTTAATATAAAAAAGCCAAATCTAAGTTTTTAGATTTGGCTTTTGTTTTGTTTAACCTATTGTCTTTTTTCTGGAAGGGATTTATAATTTAAAACTGGAAATAGTATGAAAGCGATCTGCGCCTTTGTTTTTTCCACCTTCAAAAGTATCATAGTTTACAACTAACAATTTTCCTTTATAAACAATAGTCTCACAAGGATTATCTAATTGCCCGTCAGAACCGTCAGCATTATCATTTTCCCAAATTAAAGAAATCGTATTTGTATCTAAATTTAATTCGTGCACGCTATTATTTTCATAATTGGCAATGAAAATAGAGTTTCGCTTTTTATCATAAAAAAAGCCATCGCAACATTTTAATTTATCCGAATCAAAAACAACTTTTTTAGATTTTACTTTTCCATCACTGTAGAATTCTATTTTAGTAATTACTCCATCACCAAAATTTCCTGCATATAGATTTCCCTTTTTATCAAAAGCAATTCCATCAATCCCAATGGTACTCTTGGTAACTTCAGGTTTTAAGATAAAAGTTGCAATCAGATAATTTTTCTTATTTGATGAATCCAGAGCAATCTTTTTCTTGTTTAATTCCTCTAACGAAAAACTATAAATTCCGCTTTCTCTTCGATTTTCAAATAAAGCATCTGTAATGTAAATTCGGTTTTTAAACCATCTTACGGCTTCTCCAAAATTAAATCCTTCGGCTAAAACCTCAGCTTTTATTGGCTTTCCGTCTTTTACGATAATTCTTAGTAATCTGGAGAAATTCTCTTTCCCAGCAAAAAACTGATTGTCCATAATATATAGATTCCCATCAGGGCCAAACTCCATTCCCATCGGATGTACTTTTTGTGTAACAGGATGCAATGGTAATTTGTCGAACCAGGTTATCGGTTTATCATTCTTATCGAAAGTTAAAATTTTACTGCCGTACTTTTCAAATGAAATTGCATTTGTAATCGAAAGAAATAAATTTCCTTTCTTATCAAGAGCCATTCCGTCCGGAGTTTGGCAAGTTTCGCCTAAGTCTGCAAACAAATCAGGCCTGATTACTTTAGAAGTCTCGTTGTATTTAATTTCTTGTTTTTTTTCCTGCGAAAATAAGTTTAAAGAACTTATTAAAATCAGAATACCAATTGTGTGTTTAATCATTTTTTTCATTTCGTTTTAGGTCCGTTTATTATTTTAAGGAGATTTTATTTCAACATGTTGCTTAGAAATAGAATCAATACAAGGATAAATTTGATCATAATTATTTTTAAGCGAATATAATTGCAAGAACTTCTGATAATTACAAGCGCAACTGAAAAGGCTGTTTTAGCAATCAAATAATGAATAATTCAATTCTGTTGTATTCGTATGCTGAAATGCTGTTATTGAGGGCAAAATCTCATTATTTATAGTCCTAAACAGAGCTTATTTCTATATTTTGTTATCTTGCTCCTATTTAAAATATGCTAATGAATTTCATCAAACAAATTGATTTAAAAAGAGCAGCACTTCATTGTTTTTACTGGATTTTCTTTTTATTTTTTTATTTTTCGAATAAAGCTGATAACGAAGATTCTTATGCTTTTCTATTTATATATTCCTGGAAAATTGTAGCACAGGCAGCTGTTGGGTATGGTCTGATTTATTGGATTATTCCTCAGACATTAAACAAAAAGAAATATTTACTTTTTACAGTTTCCGCATTAGGCTGGCTTTATTTCGTTTTTGCCCTTTTAATGATTTTAAAATTTTATTATCTCGAACCAAAATTCCCGGGTTTCTTTGATTACTGGCCTGGTCATAAAATGACCGTTATTGAAAGATTAACTTCAGTTAAATTGATGCTGAGAGAATTCTCATTCCTTACCTATCCTGTTATTATTTTAGGCTTTATAAGTTTTAACCGCAAACAACAACGGCTTTTAAAATTAGAAGAAGAAAAAAAATCAATGGAACTGAAGATCCTAAAAAATCAACTGAATCCACATTTCCTCTTTAATACATTGAACAATCTCTACACTTTAACCTTAAAAAAAGATAATAAAGCACCGGAAGTTATCGCTAAATTATCTGAAATTTTAGATTTTGTTTTATATCGCTGTAACGAAGATTATGTATCGATCGAAAAAGAAATTACGTTAATTGAAAATTATATTGGTCTGGAAAAATTACGCTACAGCGAAAACAGACTGACTATTTCATTTACAAAAAACATTGAAGTGAGCAATAAGATATCTCCTTTAATTCTATTAACTTTTATCGAAAATGCCTTTAAACATGGTGTAATTAACGAAACTGAAAAAGCAATAATTTCTTTGCATTTAGAAAGCAAAAAACAACAAATCATTTTTAGCATTGACAACACAAAACCTAAAAACGATTTTGGTAAAACTTCGGATAAATCTAAAATTGGTTTAGTCAATGTTCGCAAACAATTGGATTTATTATATCCTAAAAAACATCAATTAGAAATTGAAGAAACGCAAATTACTTATGCTGTTAAACTTTACCTCAACATTTAATTTTAAGCTTACAAAATGAAAACTCCTAAGATTTTTTTAGAGCTATAACCAAAGCTTATTCAAAACCCATAAATTAGATTTTCTAAAAAATATTCTTTTTTTAATGAAATACAAATGCATAATCATTGACGACGAACCTTTGGCAAGAGAATTAATTGCTTCTCATTTAGTGAATTTTCAAAATTTCGAACTAATCGATTCTTTCGAAAACGCACTGAATGCTTATACTTTTTTAGAAACAAACACAGTCGATTTGATTTTTTTAGATATAGAAATGCCACTCTTAAAAGGCAATGAATTTTTAAAGAAATTAAAAAATCCGCCTAAGGTAATTTTCACAACGGCTTATCGGGAATATGCCATAGAAGGTTATGAACTTAATGTCATTGATTATCTCTTAAAACCTATCACTTTTGATCGTTTTTTTGTCTCGATAGAAAAATTCAAACAAGTACAGCCATTAAAAAAGGAAACAAAATCAGACTCTGAAAATCATGTTTTTGTAACCAGCGGAAGCAGAAATATTAAAATTGTATTTGATGAAATCTTATTTATTGAAAGCCTGAAAGACTATATTACCATTCATCTCGAAAACGGAAAATCACATCATATTAAGCAGAATATTTCTGTTTTTGAGAAACAATTAGATTCCAATTTTGTGCGTGTTCACCGTTCTTATATCATTCAGATCAAAAAACTAACCGCTTATTCTAAGAATGAAGTTGAAATAAATACAGTAGCAATACCAATAGGAAATAGCTACAAAGAAAATTGGTTACATCATTTAGATACCGCTTTACTGAAATAAAAGAATCCCAATCTTAAAACAAATAAGATTGGGATTCTTTGTTTTATTTCCAAATTGGAATCTGTACAAAACTATCGTTGTACCATTTGATTTTCAAAGGTTCTTTGGCATCTTTAATTGTTTCGCTGCTGACCTCCTTCCCCGTCCCATAATTCAATTCCGAAAAAGCATTTTTGTTTACATTCAAAGTAATCAACAATCTGCTTCCTTTACCCAATTGTTTACTCACCACACGAGTGTTTGAAAAAGGAATACTTTCTATTTTATTGGACTGAAGCAAATTTCTTTTCGTAATATCCTTCGCATAACTTGCCCTTCCTATAAAATAAGACAGCTCAAAATATTTTCCGTCTGGCGTTACTTCAAACAAGGTAACTCCAATATCCATGTCTTTTTTATTGATGCTGGCCTTTATTTCTCCCAAAAATGCTCCATTTACCACTATCGACTGACTAAAAGGTTCGCTTATAAAAACATACCCATTGGACGTATCTACTTCGTTATCAATAATGGGATCGGGATAATAATCGTTATTAATGGTTTGTCGGTCTGCAAAATCAACTTCCTGCGGCAAATAACTTTTTTTAGCAGGTTTTAAGGCATTCAACGAGTAAAATTTTCCTTTCTCTACCGGATCATTGGTGAGATACAACGTTAGCAAACTATTACTCATTTTAGCAATAGACGGAGCACTTCTCCACTCATTAGCTCCCATTACCTCATAATTGATTCTGTCTTTTAAAATTGCCGGTTTGGGTTTACCTTTCAAAATATAATCAAACCATTGATAGGTTATTTTATAGGTATTAATTAGAGCCACCTCATCCACTTTGTAACCATTCAGAACAGCATCACCCCCTACTTGCGCACCAAAATGACCGTACGGGCCAATGATTAAATAAGAATCGGCTTTAGGATTGTATTTCTCCAATTCTCTCAAATAATACAATCCTGAATTTTGAGAATCATTATAGTAACCATCAATGGCTAAAACCGGAATATTTATCTGAGAAAATTCTTTTCCGTATGGCGCCATTTTCTGCCAGTATTCGTCAAATGACGGGTGTTTGATCCACTTTTGAAAGGACTGGTTCGGGCTGCCGTCAATGCTATCCATTTTTTTGTAAGCCACACCGGTTTCCCACCACTTAAACTGCATATTCCTGAAGCGCTGTCTGTCGTTTCCCGCAACCGTATCCAGATATTTGTTATTTCCAACGTAAAATGCCCATTCATAATTAGGATTTATAAAAACGTTATTTTCCATAGGCAACCCCATTCCCGGTCTGGAAGCGACATACGGAACTATCGTTTTAAGTGCAGGGTGCATTTTTTTACACGCTGCCCATTGCGTAAACCCGTTATAACTTCCGCCATACATCCCGACACTTCCGTTGCACCACTCCTGTTTACTAATCCAGTCGATAACATCATAAGTATCATTCGTCTCGTTTTCATAAGGCGTTATTTCATCAGGACTAAATCGTTTCCCGCGTGAATACGACATGACCCCTATATAATCCTTATCTGCCGCTGCTTTTAAAGATTTGAGATCTCTGCCTTTTTCTCTGGCATAAATGGTATGCTGATAGATAACCGGCTTGGGAGTTAAATCTCCCTTTTTCCGAACAACGATTGCTGATATTAAAGCACCGTCTCTGGTTTTAATCATCACACTATCCTGAATGTCATAAGCGCTTTCCAGATCTTTTGATCTTGTCACACTTGTCTGTTGTGCATAGGTGTTGATTACTGAAAAAATAAAAAACACCAATTTTAAAATTAGTCTCATTGAGTTATTTGATTTAAGTAGTTCTGTTGTAATTTTAAACGAATCAGTCATGTCAGATCTGGGTTTTATTTTTCCGGAATTTTAATCCAAAAACAACACACTGCGTCCCGCTGTTTTCAGTACCTCTAAAAACGGCTTCATTTGTATTACCTCTTCTTTTGCTATAGCGATTTAAAAAGAATGAGTTTTTCTTTTTTTAATTAAATCCCATTGAGATTTTTAAACTTAACGGCCTGACGGTTTGAAACTTCTAAGAATTCTCCCGTTTTTAACGTTACTTCCAGTTTGCCGCTAGCGGTTCTGTTAACTTCCCGAATGTGATTAAGGTTTATAATTTCGGTTCTGTTTATTCTAAAAAAAACATTCGCATCCAGCATTTCTTCCCATTGGCGAAGGGAACGTCTCTGAAGAGCTTTTTTATCCTGAAAAAAAAGTCTGGTATAATTTTCAAGAGATTCGATCAGATAAATTTCATCCAGCTGAATAAAGAATCTTTTCTCTCCATCTTTAATGAAAATCTTACGGTCTTTTACTGCAACATCTCCCAAAGAATACTTTCCGGATAAAGTATTTCTTATTTTATCAATTGCTTTTGCAAAACGTTCTTCCCTAATCGGTTTCATTAAATAATCTAAAGCATTTACTTCGAAAGCCCGCACAGCATATTCATTATAAGCCGTTGTAAAAAGTACTGCCGGTGCATTATCGAGAGATTCCAGTAAATCGAAACCGGATTTTTCAGGCATCTGAATGTCTAAAAAGATCAGATCCGGCATTTTGGCTTCAATCAGACTTTTGGCTTCATCAGCATTTCCTGCTTCTCCTACAAGAACAAAATCTTCATGCGGTTTTAGTGCCCTTTTTAGTTCTTCTCTGGACAAACGTTCATCGTCTACTATTATAACTTTTATCTTTCTCATTCTGATGGGAATAAAATAGTTGCCAAAACGGTTTCACTCTCCATTTCTTTAATTTCAAAAGAAGCTCTTCCTTTGTATTGCAACAGCAATCTCTCTTTCAGATTAGTCAATCCAATACCTGAAAAATCTTTAATCTCTTTATGAAGCTTCCCCGAATTTTGAACACTGATTTTTATAAAATTGTCCTCCTGCTCTACTTTTACGGTAACAGCTCCTCCTTCTTTTCTTTTTTCAATTCCATGTTTTATGGCATTCTCCACCAGTGCCTGAATACTTAAAGGTAAAACTAAATGATCAGATAGATTGCTATCTACTTCAATTTGTACCTGTAGACGTTCTTCAAATCGTATTTTTTCCAACTCCAAATAATCCCTAACCAGACTGATTTCATCGCTTAAGGCTACTAAATTTCCTATATTATTATTTAAAGAATTCCGAAGCAAATCAGATAAAAGGTCAATCGCCCGTCGTGCCGAATGCGGATCTTCTAACACCAAAAATTTAATACTGTTCAGTGAATTAAAAAAGAAATGTGGATTAAGCTGTGTACTCAGATTATTCAATTGTGCTTCTTTTAATATAATAGACAATCTCGCATTTTCTTTTACGGTTTCAATCTCTAATCTTGAATAATGATACAAATGATAAGCCAGCACCCAAATAGACATTAGTCTGGTACCAGTAATAAAAACCTGCAACTGCGTGGATTGTAAAAACGAAATGAATGAAATTGATGTGCTTTTTAAAATAAATAGTCGCACAAGGTAAAGTTTCCCCACAATCAAAAGCATGTACAACACAGAAAGTATAAGAACACTCAACACCATTCTTGGAACCAATTTTTTCAGACTGAACTTATTCCAACCTCTTTTCAAAGCAAAATTTCTGTAAAGATGCGTTAATGAAATACCAATAAATACATCTAATACAAAATCAGCTATGCCAATTGTCCACATAAAACTACTGCCAAAAAAAGCCGAAACTCCCCAATACAAAGAGGTTGCCATCCACCCAATGAACTGAATTTTCCAATATGCAGATAATTTTACCATTATTCTCGAGCCAAAAATTGTTATGCTGTAGTAAAGATATTCCACTAACAGAGATTGAGCAAATAAAAGTACATAAGCGAAAGATAACTGTAGACAAATGACGTTCTTTCCTAAATTAACACATAAAACAGATAAAAACCGGATCTTAAATCAGACCAGGCTTTTATCTGTTTTTTTTTAATTTCATAAAAAAATTGAGTAAACATGTTTTTACTTACAAAACAAACCAGCGATCAACAAAAAACATATGTTTTTTCTTTCATGTTTATTTAAAACAATTATAAATTAAAGCTTTGTCTTATCATGTTATTTATATGTCCTGACGTTACATTAAAAAAGAAAAACCCAACATAAATTTGCAGTATAACCTCAAGAAAAAACATAAATCTTAACCACAAAAAACCGAGAAATAAACTTCATAAACAATTACTATACAATCCAGTTTTAACAAAGGAATCAACTAAAAAAAATCAACAATTGACTTATGAAAAGCTTGAAAAATGCTCCGCAGATTATTCTAAAATCAAAACATATTGGGCATCCAATTGATTTCAAATGGAATAAGAAGAAGATGGAAAAGTTCTTAGATCCTCTGGATGAATACAAAGAACTCGAAACTACATTGTTAAATATTAATCATAAAGCAACGGTAGGACTTAGTGCTGCTTTACTGGAGTGGATCTACTGGCGTTTTATAGGCCATAATACAAGTATCACTGATACCGAAAAACGCATCGAAGCACTTTGGTGCTCAATTAAAGATCCGGAGTTATCAAGTCCTTTATTATTTGACACTAATTTTGACATCCCGGCTTCAGGCCCTATAAACGGTCCATTATGGGTAGCACATATGACCGTGAGAATGATCGATGTAAGATATAGAAAAGGATCTTACTTTTTACAAAATGAAATTTTAGGACTGGTACTGCTTGCCCGTCATATAACGCCTAAGAAAAACGTTTTTGACAATTGGTTCAACAATACCATTATACAATTAACTTATTTGTATCCGTGTCCATATGCAAATGAAGATCTTGATGGAACGGATGAAAAGGTATACGATTCTCATAACGAATCTGTAATTTGCCGCGATTTTTTCTTTAATCCTAAATTTCGATATACCATTATGGCATCAGAAAAAGCGGTGAATAAATACATCCAAAATTCAGATCAAAAAAGCAATCCGTTTCTTCAACTATCACAAAAAGTTTCCTAATTATGATGTACTAATACTATTTTAAATACAAAACCCAATAATGCTCTGAAAACAGACAAACATTATTGGGTTCTTTTATAGCTTCTAAACAGTAAACTTTAAAGGCAAATGGACCACTTTTTTAGTTTCAAAGAATTCATCTTCAAAAATAGTCGACAAATCATATAAAGTAGCTTTTGGAAAAGCTGCCAATTCTTCTGTTAAGTCTCCTCCTTTTAAATATAGAATTCCGTTTTTCAAAGTGTGTTTATGCTGCTTCTTTATTTTACCTTTTACCCACGAAACAAAATCCGGCATATTGGTTACGGCACGACTTACAATAAAATCAAAATCACCTTTTACCAATTCAGCACGCTTTTGTTCTGCTTTAACATTTTTCAATTCTAATGCGTCTACAACTCCCTGAACCACCTTAATTTTTTTTGCTATGACATCAATCAGATAAAAACGGGTTTCAGGAAAAAGAATGGCCAACGGAATTCCGGGAAAACCACCTCCGGTACCTACATCCAAAACTGTTGCCCCTGGTTCAAACTTCATAATTTTAGCAATTCCAAGCGAGTGCAAAATGTGTTTTGTATATAAGGCATCAATATCTTTTCTTGAAATAACATTGATTTTTTCATTCCAGTCGTGGTATAAAAAGTCTAACTTTTGAAATTGCTGGATTTGAAGTTCAGTCAAATCCGGAAAATATTTCAATATCTCATCCATTGCTCTAATTTTTTTAACAAAAGTAGTACTTTACGATTGAAATATTTAACTCAATTTTGCAAATTGAAAATTTATAATAATTACCTTTGAAACCTATTTAAAATAATTATGAATAACACTGCGCCTACATTTGCGAAGCAAGACAATCTGAAGTTCTTCAGAACGCTTAACTCACGAGTAAACAATTACTTCAAAGAGAACAATATTCAGAAAACAGGAAACTGGAAGCTGCATTTAAAAGCCATTATTCTTTTCGCCGTTTTTTTAACGCCCTATTTTTTAATATTAACGCTTAACATGCCTTTCTGGGCACAATTGCTCCTAAATATCCTTATGGGAGTTGGTATGGCCGGAATTGGTATGAATGTCATGCACGATGGAAATCACGGGTCGTACTCTTCTAAATCATGGATCAATAAAATCATGGGAGGAAGTATTTATGTCCTAGCCGGAAATGTTCACAACTGGCAGGTTCAGCATAACGTACTTCACCATACGTATACAAACATTCACGGTCATGATGAAGATCTGGATGCCGGAAGAATTATCCGCTTTACACAAAACGCAGAATGGCGTCGTTTTCATAAATTTCAACATTACTATTCTTTTTTCTTATATGGACTATTGACTTTCAATTGGGCCTTAACAACCGATTTCAAGCAAATGAAAGACTATATTAAAAGAAAATTATCTTACGGAGCGCCGCAAAGTCCGACCAAATTATGGACCGTTCTTGTGATCACAAAAATAATTTATATTTTAATCTGGATCGCTTTACCAATGATTTTGGGGGTAATATGGTGGAAAGTCGTGATCGGGTTTTTCGTAATGCATTACACAGCCGGATTAATTTTAAGTATCGTTTTTCAATTGGCACACGTAGTAGAAGAAACTTCAAATCCTGTTCCGAATGAAGACGGGGAAATAGAAAACACCTGGGCAATTCATCAGTTGTACACCACCGCTAATTTTGCACCAAAAAACAAAGTTGTCAACTGGTTTACCGGAGGATTAAACCACCAGATCGAGCATCACATTTTTCCAAATATCAGTCATATTCACTACGGAAAAATTGCCGAAATTGTAAAACAAACGGCCATCGAATGCAACTTGCCTTATCATGAATTCAAAACGATGAGAGGAGCTGTATTAGCACATTACAGACACTTAAGAGATCTTGGAATAAAACCCGAGCTAGCATAAAATAAGAAACTATTAATCATTAACCGTCTTTAATTAAAGTTGAAATTAAAGACATTCAAAAATTTTATAATGAATCATATTCTTTCAGACAGAATCAACAACTTAGCGACATCACAAACTTTAGCAATGGCTGCTTTAGCACGCGAATTAAAAGCACAGGGAAAAGACATTATCAGTTTAAGTTTAGGAGAACCGGATTTCAATACGCCGGATTTCATTAAAGAAGCAGTTAAAAAAGCAGTAGACGAAAACTACAGTACTTATTCTCCGGTAGAAGGTTATTTAGAATTGAGAGAAGCAATCTGCAAAAAATTCAAAAGAGACAATGCATTAGAATACAAACCATCTCAAATTGTGGTTTCTACAGGTGCAAAACAATCTTTATACAATATTGCCCAAGTAATGTTAAACGATGGTGACGAAGTTATTTTACCGGCACCTTACTGGGTTTCTTACTTTGAAATCGTAAAACTTTCAGGCGGAGTTCCGGTTGAAGTTCCTACTTCTGTAGATACTGATTTCAAAATGACGCCTGAGCAATTAGAAGCTGCCATCACACCAAAAACAAAAATGATGTGGTTCTCTTCTCCTTGCAACCCATCCGGATCTGTATACAGCAGAGAAGAATTAACAGCGCTTGCAAAAGTGTTGGAAAAACATCCAAATATTTATGTAGTTTCAGACGAAATTTATGAGCACATCAATTTCTCAGGGACTTTCTGCAGCATCGGATCAATTCCTGGAATGTTAGAAAAAACGATCACTGTAAACGGAGTTGCAAAAGCATTTGCTATGACAGGATACAGAATTGGTTATATCGGAGCTCCTGAATTCATTGCAAAAGCGTGCGTAAAAATCCAGGGACAAGTAACTTCTGGTGCAAATTCTGTAGCACAACGTGCCACAATTACAGCTGTAGAAGCCGATCCAAGTGTATTAAACCACATGGTTCAGGCTTTCCACACTCGTAGAGATTTAGTTGTTGGATTGCTTAAAGAAATTCCTGGTGTAAAAATCAACGTTCCGGAAGGAGCTTTCTACGTTTTCCCTGATGTATCTTCTTTCTTCGGAAAAACATTAAGAGGAACCGAAATTAAAGATGCAAACGATGTTTCTATGTATTTATTGGCTGAGGCTAATGTAGCAACGGTAACAGGTGATGCTTTTGGAAACCCAAATTGTATCCGTTTCTCTTATGCTACAAGCGACGATATTTTAAAAGAAGCTTTGCGCAGAATCAAAGAAGCTTTGACTGCATAATGCCATACAAACAATAACCAAAAGGGTGTTTTCTTTCCGAAAACACCCTTTTTTTTATCTAGTCGATTAAAAGCGAAGCGATCTCTTTTGTAATTGCAGTCGGCGAATTGCAATCGCAATTACTTAACCCTACTACATAAACCTGTTCTGTCGGTTCGTAAATCCCCATCGATTTAAATCCAAAAATGCTTCCACCATGCTCATGCACCATTTTATTTTTTACTTTTTCTAAATGCCAGCCGTAGCCGTAATCTATATTCGTTTTGTTGTTCAACTGATAATTCGTAAAAGCTTTTACTGTGAAAGCAGGGCTCAATAAGGCATTACTCTTTACTGCATTTTGCCACTTCCATAAATCATCGACGTTTGACATAATCGATCCCGAAGCATACGGAATAGAGAAACTGATATAATTGGCATTACTAAAACCATTCCTGTCCCGATAACCGGAAGCCCTGTTTTTAATCATTTTATCATGGCTCGCGTAATAGGTATTTTCCATCCCTATTTTCTTAAAAATATGTTGCGTTACAAATTCTTCATACGTCTGACCTGATGCAATTTCAATGATATATCCCAAAAGAACATAGCCGGAATTGCAATACTTATACTGTTCCCCGGGTTTAAAATCAACCGGTTCACTCTTAAAGAAATCAACTAATTCTTTTGGCGACAAATCTCGTCGGGCTATATCTTTTACAGCTTTCATACCGGTAAAATCTTTAATTCCGGAAGTATGTGTTAGCAAATGATGAACTGTTATTACATTACCGTTCGTTGGGTAATCGGGAATAAATTTCGTGATTTCGTCATCAAGTTTAAGCTTCCCCAGCTCTGCTAACATCAAAACAGCAACAGCCGTAAATTGCTTGGTCATCGACCCGATTTCAAAAACAGACTCGGGTTTCATTTGAACATTCATTTCTAAATTGGCCATTCCAAAAGCTTTTCGATACACTACTTTTCCTTTTTTAACCGCCAGAAAAACAGCCCCGGGATTTTCAGGTTTAAATTTAGCCGTTAACAAACCGTCTATTTTTGTTTCTAAATTCTGAGCAAAAACAAAAGAATGAAAAAATAGAAAGGAGACAATAAAAATTCTAAAAATTACTCTCATCTGATAATCTAATTAAGGGTTGATTCTTCTTTTGACGATATCACTCCACTTTAGGTTACAAAACAAAAAACAGTAGTTGTTCAAATTTTATGGTATCCTTTTTTCTAACGAGCATTATTTTTTAGATTATTTTTACAGTTACGCTTAACAGAAAAACATTCCCAAATGAAAAAAATAATTTTAGATCTGGCTGTAACTTTAGATGGTTTTATTGAAGGTCCCAACGGAGAAACAGATTGGTGCATCATGGATGATGATATGAATTTTGATGGATTCTTATCCAGTATAGACACCATTTTTTATGGCAGAGTGAGCTATGATATGTGGGGAAATTATCAGCCGGATGAAAATGCAAGTCCTGCTGAAAAGTCACTCTGGAAAGAAGTACATGCAAAGAACAAATATGTTTTTTCCAGTCAAAACAGAGAAGACGACAATGCCTCTTTTATCAATTCTGACATCGCAACTAAGGCAAACGAAATCAAAAAACAATCGGGAAAAGATATCTGGTTATATGGCGGGGCGAGCCTTATTAAAACTTTTATTCAATTCAATCTTATTGATACCTATAGAATATCAGTTCATCCAATAGCTCTGGGAAGCGGAAAACCACTATTTGAAGACTTAAAAGAAAGATTAGAATTAAAGTTACTGACCACCAATATTTTTAAATCGGGTGTAATACAGCTTATTTACGAACCCGTTAAATAAAAACTCCATTTATCATCATTCCATATAACCTAACTATTTCAAAAAAAGTCACTTCAGCATTAGCAAACTCGAAATATTTATAAGAACTTTGCAAACTTTTTTGCGTGAATACCACAAAAGCCTAAAGTACTTAAAATGAAGAAGAAGATTGAAATATTAGCTCCTGCCAGGGATTTAATTGGAGGAATGGCAGCCATAAACAGTGGCGCCGATGCTGTTTATATTGGTGCACCACAATTTGGAGCACGTTCAAACGCCAACAATTCTATCGAAGATGTAGCGGCACTGGTACAATATGCACACCTGTTCAATGCTCAGGTTTTTGTGGTTATGAATACCATTTTGTACGACAACGAACTAGAAACTTGCCGTTCAATGATCTGGGAATTGTACGACATTGGTGTTGATGCCCTGATTATTCAGGATATGGCAATCATGGAAATGGACTTACCTCCTATCGTACTTCACGCCAGCACACAAGCCAATAATCGTGATGCTGATAAAATTAAATTCCTTAAAGATGCCGGAATCAAACGTGTGGTTTTAGCCCGTGAATTGAACCTGCATCAAATTAAAACGATATACGACGAAGCTGATGTTGAATTAGAATTTTTCGTAACCGGAGCTTTATGCGTATCCTTTAGCGGAAACTGTTACATGAGTGTAGCCAACGGAGAACGCAGTGCCAATCGAGGTTCCTGCGCACAAAACTGCCGTTTACCTTACAACTTAATCGATGGAAACGGAGAAACCCTAATCAGAAACAGTCACTTGCTTTCGATCAAAGATTTAGACATTTCAGATCAGATTCCGAATCTAATTGAAGCCGGAATCGTTTCTTTCAAAATCGAAGGCCGCTTAAAAGATGTCGTTTACGTTAAAAACAACGTTTCTTATTTACGTCAAAAACTAGACAGCTATTTAGAAGGCGCCGGAAGTGATAAGTATATGAAAGCATCATCAGGAACATGTACCTATACTTTTGATTCTTCTTTAAGCAGAACTTTCAACCGTGGTTATACGGATTATTTCGTAAACGAAAGACACAGTTCCATTGGTTCTTGGGAAAGCCCAAAATCAAAAGGTCAATATATTGGTAAATTAATCCGAACGGTTGGAAACGCCTACGAAATCGAAAATGGTGAATTACTCAACAACGGTGACGGACTTTGTTTCATCAATGAAAACAATGAAGCTGACGGAATCTATGTAAACAAAGCCGAAAACGGGAAAATTTATCCAAACGTTTTAAAAGAAGTAAAAGACGGAACTTTTATTTACAGAAATAATGACGCCGCTTTTATCAAAATTGTAGAAAGAGAAGACAGTGCCGTTCGTAAATTGAGCACCACTTTATTACTTACCGAAACAGAAAACGGTTTTGAACTAATCGCAACGGATGAAGACGGTAATGTAAGCACTGTTACTCTGGAGCATGCGAAAGAGCAAACTAAAACCGGCGAATCTATCGAAGAGAACATTAAAACACAATTGGCAAAAACAGGTTTCACACCTTACACCGCCGATGAAATTAATGTAATGTTCTCTCAAAACTGGTTCCTTCCTATTTCAAAAATCAACGAAATGAGAAGAACCGTTTACGATCAGTTGACTGAAATTCGTCTGGCCAATTACAAACGTGAAGAACACCAGTTAGTTAAAACATCACATCCTTATCCGGAAACTAAATTGGATTTCATGTACAATGTTTCCAACAAAACAGCCCGTAAATTCTACGAGCGTCATGGCGTTACCGAAATTGAAAAAGCATTCGAACTACAATGGGATCCGGGAAAATCTCGTGTGATGACCACTAAGTATTGCATCAAATACGAATTAAAGAAATGTCCGATACACCAAAAAGATATAGCAGGTGTTAAGGTAAAAGAACCTCTGGTTTTAAAACAAGGAGAATTAGAATACAAACTGAAATTCAACTGCAAACCTTGTGAAATGGAAATCTGGGAAAAAGATGCAGAATTCGAAATAGAAGAAGATCATTTTCATTAATATACAAACCGATACTTTCAAAAGAAGTATCGGTTTTTTATTTTGGGCGTGTCCCTCCGGGTCGGGCTATCCGCTGCAAGTCCTCGCACTTCCTTCGTCAGGCTGCGGGCTTTCCACTTCTATCCCTCACGCAAAAGAGCTAACAAGAACTTTTAAGAGCACAATTACCTCATACTGTCGTTTCGAAGAACGAGACTCGAAACGACAAACTACATGGTTAGTTTATCTAAAAAACAAAACCTTAGCGTCTTTTGCGTAATTCTTTGCGAACTTTGCGGTTAAACTCTTTTTTCGCTACTTTTACTTCTCCAACAACACAATTAATCCAAAATGAAAATACTACTCCTAGGTTCGGGTGAACTGGGCAAAGAATTTGTCATTGCCGCTCAACGAATCGGACAAACTGTAATTGCTGTCGATAATTACGAAAATGCTCCGGCCATGCAGGTAGCACACAGCTTCGAAGTCATCAACATGCTCGACGGCGAAGCACTGGACCGAATCGTAGCCAAACACCAGCCCGACTTTATCGTTCCTGAAATAGAAGCTATCCGAACAGAACGTTTTTACGATTACGAAAAACAAGGCATTACTGTTGTTCCATCTGCGAAAGCAGCCAACTTTACCATGAATCGAAAAGCGATTCGCGATCTCGCTTCGAAAGAACTGGGATTAAAAACCGCAAAATACCAATATGCAACTTCGGCAGAAGAACTTCAAAAAGCCGTTCAGGAAGTTGGAATTCCCTGCGTAGTAAAACCTTTAATGTCTTCTTCCGGAAAAGGACAATCTACTATCAAAACGGAAGAAGATATTGAAAAAGCCTGGCAATATGCCGTTGCAGGTTCACGTGGTGATGTCATCGAAGTTATCGTAGAAGCTTTTGTAGATTTCAATTCTGAGATTACACTTTTAACTATTACTCAAAATAACAATCCAACACTTTTTTGCGCTCCAATCGGACACCGTCAGGAACGCGGGGATTATCAGGAGAGCTGGCAGCCTGCAAAAATTTCTGATGCCGATTTATATGAAGCGCAGGACATGGCTGAAAAAATTACCGAAGCCCTGGGAGGAGCAGGCCTTTTTGGTGTTGAATTTTTCTTAACCAACGAGGGTGTTTATTTCTCAGAACTCTCCCCACGCCCACACGATACCGGAATGGTAACTCTTGCCGGAACACAAAATTTTAATGAATTCGAATTGCATTTGCGAGCTATTTTAAGCTTGCCAATCTTCGAAATCACTCTTGAAAAAGCCGGTGCAAGTGCCGTGATTCTGGCCTCAGAAGACTCGACAAATCCAACTTTTACCGGAATTGAAAAAGTAGCAGCTTTACCTAAAACTGATTTCAGAATTTTCGGAAAGCCAACCTCAAGACCTTACCGTCGAATGGGAGTTGTTTTAAGTCATGATACCCTAACAACACCAATCGACGAAATTACAGAACGTGCCAAAACAACTTCAAAACTAATAACCGTAAACTCTTAAAAAATGAAAAACGCATTATTTGCACTGTTCCTGCTTACCGGAATTTCAACTCAGGCTCAGGATAAGAAAACAAATGAAAAACCTGTAATTGTAGAAACCGCTTGTGGTGAATGTCAATTTGGAATGAAAGGCAAAAGCTGTGATTTAGCCGTTCGCATTGACGGTAAAACGTATTTTGTAGACGGAACAACAATTGACGAACATGGTGATGCACATGCAGAAGATGGTTTTTGCAATGCCGTTCGCAAAGCTTCAGTTATTGGAAAAGTAGAGAATGATCGCTTTAAAGTAAGCTCTTTCACACTGATAAAAGAAAAATAATGGCATTAATTCTTGAAAATATAGCCAAACACGTTTCATTGACTCCCGAAGAGCAGGCTCATTTTTTATCCAAAACAGAAACCCATTTTTACAAGGCGAAAACCATTTTACTGAATGCCGGCGAAGTGTGTACCCATTCGTATTTTGTAAATTCGGGAATTCTAAGAAGCTTCAACATCAATGATAATATTGTCGAGCATGTTCTGGCATTTGCTTGTCAGGGCTGGTGGATGAGTGACATGTACAGCTATTTTTCACAGAAACCGGGAGAACTTTTTATAGAAGTTTTAGAAGATGCGGAAGTCGTTTCTTTATCCAAAGAAAATCAAGAGCAACTGTATCTTGATATTCCTAAATTAGAACGTTTTTTCAGAATTTTAATTGAAAATTCTCTGGTAGCCAATCAACAACGCTTAATGGATAATTTAAGTCTGACGGCAGAAGAACGCTTTGAAAAATTTTGTGCAAAATATGGCACATTGGTTCATAAAGTACCTCAAAAACAAATTGCTTCTTTTATTGGCGTCACACCTGAATTTTTCAGCAAAATGAAAGCAAGGCTTTTAAAAAAGTAAAATTAAACCATTAAGATATTAAGATACATTAAGCTAGACTTAATCTTTCTTATTTTTTAAGAACATAAAGCTTAACTTTCTTAATATCTTAATGGTAAAAACAAAGAATTAAAACTGTTCAACCTCTGTTGAATGCTTCATTGCAGTAGTGGAAGACCTTCCTATTGTTACCGTATTTTGAACCGCATCAAAATAAGAAGTCCCTACAAAAGCCTGATGTTTTACTGCTCTGAATCCATTTTGCTGCAAAGCAAATTCTCTTTCCTGCAATTCAGAATATCCTGCCATACCACGTTCTTTATACGCTTTAGACAATTCGAACATACTGGTATTTAAAGCATGGAATCCTGCCAGAGTAATGAACTGAAATTTATACCCCATAGCCGCCAGATCCTCTCTGAAAGTTTCCATTTCTGCTACTGATAATTTTGCCGCCCAGTTGAAAGACGGAGAACAATTATAGGCCAACATTTTACCCGGAAACTCTTTTTTCATTGCGTCTGCAAACTTCTTGGCATAAACCAAATCAGGATTACTAGTTTCCATCCAGATCAAATCAGCATAAGGAGCATAACTCAAACCTCTTGCAATTCCCTGATCGATTCCGCTGTTTACATAGAAAAAACCTTCATTGGTCTTTTCTCCGGTAATAAATTTTGCATCTCTCGGATCGGCATCGCTGGTTAGCAAATTAGCTGCATCCGCATCTGTTCTGGCTACAATTAATGTCGAAACTCCCATAACATCAGCAGCCAAACGAGCCGCAATCAGTTTGTTGATCGCTTCCTGAGTAGGTACTAAAACCTTCCCGCCCAAATGCCCGCATTTTTTAGCAGAACTCAACTGATCTTCAAAATGAACACCAGAAGCACCCGCTTCAATCATCGATTTCATCAATTCGAAAGCGTTTAAATTTCCGCCAAAACCGGCTTCTGCATCGGCTACAATCGGAACCAAATAATCTTTTTTATCTTCAACCTGGTTTACCACCTGAATCTGATCAGCTCTCAACAAGGCACTATTAATTTTTTTAACTACCATCGGTACACTATTCACAGGGTAAAGCGATTGGTCAGGATACATTTCTCCTGCCAGATTTGCATCGGCAGCCACTTGCCAGCCACTCAAATAAATCGCTTCTAAACCAGCATCGACTTCCTGAATCGCCTGATTTCCTGTTAAAGCACCTAAACCAGCAACATAATCCTGACTTTTTAACTTTCTCCATAATTTCTCCGCCCCCATTTTAGCAATAGAATGCTCAATATGATAAGAGCCCTGAAGCGTAACCACCTCAGTAGCGGTATACGGACGTTCAACACCTTTCCATCTTGGGTTTGTGATCCAATCGTTAATCAATTCCTGAATTCTGTCTTCTGTTGTTTTCATAAAAATATAAGTTAAGTTAGTTAGTAAGTAAATAGTTTGCAGTCGCAGTTTACAGTTCTGACTGTGACTTGTAAAAGGTTTATTTTTCACGCAGATTTTTAATGATCAGCGCAACGTTTGTTATAAATATTTGTAACATGGAAGGGTTAAAAAATCAACGAAATCGGGATTTACAACCAGTCTTTCCAAAACTTTCTCCGCTAACGGGAATTGACGGTTTTCGTAATTTTCCTCTCCCAGCTCGTCTTTAATTTTTTTGAATTCATCTAAAGCCAACTCATGATAATACGTCAGATTCAGTATTTGTCCGTTATCCAAAGTCACCTTATTCTGAAGCCACTGCCACAATTGCGATCTTGAAATCTCGGCCGTAGCAGCATCCTCCATCAAATTGTGTAAGGCTGCGGCGCCTTGTCCGTTCAGCCATGAAGCCAAATACAAAACCCCAACATTAATGTTTTTACGAACCCCATTTTCTGTTATAATTCCAATTGGCGGCTCTATCAAATCTGCTTCTGTTATTTTGCGATATTCTTTTTTAACATGAATTTGATTGGGAGTTGGCATTCCGGCATCGAAAACATTTTTAGCCAGAGCAACCAAATCCGGATGCGCTACCCACGTTCCATCGTGACCATTCTTTACTTCACGTTCTTTATCGGTTTTTACCTTTGCGAAAGCAATTGCATTTGCCTCCTCATTATTTTTAATCGGAATTTGAGCAGCCATCCCTCCGATGGCATGAATACCCCGTTTATGGCACCTTTGAATCACCAAATTCGAATAAGCGTTCATAAAAGGCGAAGTCATATTGACCTGATCACGGTCCGGAACAATAAACTTGGAATGCTTGCGGAATTTTTTAATGTAAGAGAAAATATAATCCCAACGCCCACAGTTCAATCCCACAATATGCTCCTTCAATTCAAAAATAATTTCGTCCAGCTGAAAACTTGCTGTGATGGTTTCAATTAAAACAGTAACCTTGATCGTCCCTCTTTCTAACTTCAAATAATCTTCGGTAAAATCGATTACGGTATTCCACCAGTGTGCTTCCAGATAATGTTCCAATTTTGGAATGTAGAAATAAGGTCCTGAGTTATTTTCTAAAAGTCTCTTATGATTATGAAAAACATACAAACCAAAGTCTACTAAAGAACCTGAAACCGCATTCCCATCAATCGAAAGATGTTTTTCCGGTAAATGCAATCCACGTGGGCGCACAATCAATGTCGCAATCTTTTCATTCAGGTGATACGATTTATGCTTAATCAAATCGGTATAAGAAATCGTCTTGTTAACCGCATCAATCAAATTCACTTGTCCGTCCATTAAATTTTGCCAGGTCGGAGAAGTACTGTCTTCAAAATCCGCCATAAAAGTTTTCGCTCCTGAATTCAACGCATTGATAATCATTTTGCGATCAACCGGTCCCGTAATCTCAACTCTACGATCCTGTAAATCTTTTGGAATTTCTCCTGCCACCCAATTACTTTCTCTGACGGTTTTGGTTTCTGAAGGAAAAGACGGCATGACTCCCTGATCAAAAGCGGTTTGTTTTTGTTCGCGTTGCAGTAACAATAATTTTCGTTGCGAATCGAATTTTCGATGCAGTTCGGTTATAAAAACAATTGCCTCTTCTGTCCAGATCTTTGGATAAGAAAGCTTCTTTTCGGCCAAAAACTCCATAGCCGTCTCGGTAATCTCTAATTGGTTTTTCATCGCTGTTGCTTTTGATTAGTTCTTCATTATTCGTCATTTTTTGCTAATAAAAGATCTTTTCTATTATAACAATCTGACCGTTAATATTTTCTACACCACAATATTAGAAAAAAAGTTTTTTACAAAACAAGCGAACGTTCGCTAAATTTATAAAAAACTTTTTTTGGCGATTATTTTTAGATTACTTACATTTGATATTATGGATATCGAAAAAGACTATATAAAGCTGATTTTTGGGCTAAAACTGAAGCAGGTTCGTACTCAGAAAAACCTCTCTCTTTTTGGTTTGGCGAAACTGACCAATCTTTCAAAATCGTATTTGAACGAGATTGAGAAAGGAAAAAAATATCCCAAAACCGATAAAATTTTGCTTTTATGCGAACATCTGGACGTCACTTACGACCAAATGGTTTCGCTAAAACTCGATAATAACCTCGCCCCGATTGGAGAAATCTTAAAATCAGGAATTTTAAAAGAGATTCCTCTGGAGCTTTTTGGCATTCAGGAAGCAGATTTAATTGATATTATTGCCAATGCCCCTGCCAAGGTCAATGCGTTTATCAGCACCATTATCGAAATTGCCCAGCATTACAATCTGAGCAGAGAGAGTTTTTTCCTGGCTGCCTTACGCTCGTATCAGGAGGCTCACAGTAATTATTTTGAAGATTTAGAAGAGAAGGTCATTGCTTTTTCTAAGTCCTTTCAAATTAATTTAGACTCTAAGATCACTATTAAAGAACTGGAAGCCATTCTTAAAGAGGAATTTGACTACACCATAAAAGAAATTGCCTTCACTGATCAGGAAGCCTTAGAAGATCTGCGTTCCATCTACGTACCAAAAAGCAAAACCCTCTTACTTTCAACAGAAATCGACGATCCGCAAAAAGCTTTTATTCTGGCCAAAGAAATTGCTTATAATTATCTGAACTTATCCGATCGTTTACTGACGTTCAGCTGGATCAAGTTTGAAAACTTTGACCAGGTATTGCATAATTTCTATGCTTCTTATTTCGCAGGTGCTTTACTACTGCCAAGACAGTTGTTAGTAAATAGAATCAATGACTTTTTAAATAACGAAAAGCCAAATCCAGAAGAATTTGTAACGCTGATCGAAAGTTTTGAAGTTTCACCGGAATCTTTTTATCAAAGATTAACCAATTTACTCCCAAAAGATTTCCATTTAAAGAACTTATTCTTTTTAAGAATGTCGCATAAAATTGGTTCTGATTTTTACCAAATCAAAAAGGAATTACACATTACCAATCAACAAGAACCACATGCAAACGAAACCAACGAGCATTATTGCAGAAGATGGGTTTCGGTAAAAACCATAGACGAAGCTATAAAACAAAACAAACCACACTTTTTTGATGCTCAGATCTCAAGTTATATCCATAGCGGAAATGAATATCTGGTTTTTTCATCGGCCACAAAAGATCCTTTCATCAAAGACAACATACGCAGTATTTCGGTTGGTATTTTAATTAATCCAACCATGAAAAAGAAATTCAAATTCATCGAAGGAAAACCACTTGTCAAACGAATTGTAGGGGTCACCTGCGAAACCTGTGATGTAAAAGACTGCCTCGAAAGAGCCGCTCCGCCTATCGCATTGGAAAAGAAAAAACGCCACGAGAATACAGATGCTGTTGTACAGCAGTTTATTTCGCAATACAGCTAGTCTTTTTTTAGATTGTTAGACTTCTTAGATCGTTGGATTGTTGGATTATTGAATCCTTAGATCATTTAACTATTTGATTATTAGAATGTTTAGATCATAAACACGGAAATCAAGCCAATCTCAGTCGTCGCAAAACCCTCTGTACCTTTGTCCCTTTGCAACTAAAAACCTTAGCCCCTTAGCAACTCAGAACCTAAGAACCTTTTCTTAATCTACATTAAGTGCTTTTCAGGCATGTTGATCGTAAATTTGTACTATAAAAAATAACAAAACAATTATCATCATGGAAAATATAGTAATACACAAAGCAGAAACAAGAGGAAATGCAAATCACGGATGGCTTAATGCCTATCACAGTTTTAGCTTTGCGAGCTGGTACAACCCAGAAAGAATTCAATTTGGAGCGCTTCGCGTTCTGAATGACGATACTATTGCAGGCGGAATGGGTTTTGGAACTCATCCTCACGATAATATGGAAATCATTACCATTCCGTTAGAAGGTGATTTAGCACACAAAGACAGCATGGGGAATACCGAAATCATTAAAAATGGTGACATTCAGGTGATGAGTGCCGGAACCGGAATCCAACATAGTGAATTCAATCCAAATGCTGATCAACAGACTAAGTTGTTACAAATCTGGTTATTTCCTAACCAAAGAAATGTAACGCCGCGTTACCAACAAATCACTTTAGATGTTGCCGACAGACACAACAAACTGTCTCAGGTTTTATCTCCAAATGCTGATGATGAAGGAGTCTGGATCCATCAAGATGCCTGGTTTCATATGGGAAATTTCGATTCCGGAATCGCTACAACTTATAAATTAAAAAAAGAAGGAAACGGAGTCTACGTTTTTATCTTAAAAGGAAATGTAACGATAAACGGTCAGGAATTGAACACTCGTGATGCAATGGGAATCTCTGATTTTGAAACTTTAAACATCAAAGCCAACACTGAGGCCGAATTCCTGCTGATGGAAGTTCCTATGAATTACTAATTTGTAAGACACATCACATACACTTCAAAAGAAACGATAACCATTCTGTATCACAGCATGTTATCGTTTCTTTTTTTTCTCAAAGCACAAAAAAATCAAAAAGAAGTATTAAATTTATTAATAGAAAATTGGTCTGAATTTAAAACTAAAATTAACCGCTAAAATTTTCAATCATGAATCCAAATGACCTTACGAAAGAATATAGCAATGGAGAAGTAACCATTGTATGGCAGTCCGGAAAATGCATTCATTCTGCCAATTGTGTAAAAAACAATCCCGATGTTTTTCACCCAAAAGAAAAACCATGGATCATTCCTGAAGGCTCTACAACAGAAAAAATTATTTCAACCATTCACAAATGCCCATCGGGAGCATTGAGCTTTTACATGAATGACAAAAGCTAATTTTCTTACGACAGATGAAAGAGATTTTTTCTGAATTGAAACGTACCAATCCATAAAAATCCTTTAATCCTTGGCAAAAAAACCGAAGACTCTTCTCTCTAACCGGGGAACTCAGAGCAACAATAAAAGATGCGATACTCAAAAAGTCATCGCATTTTTTATTTCTTAATCTAGGTTAAGTCCCTTACGCTCACTACCACCGTAACTTTGTCCTATCAAAATGAAATTAATTATTTAAAAGATAAAATTATGACAACTACAAAATGGTCAATAGACCCAACACATTCAGAAATTGGTTTTAAAGTTAAACATATGATGTTTACAAATGTTTCAGGTAAATTTGGAACTTACGATGCAACAATCAACACAGAAGGAGACAACTTCGAGAATGCTGCAATCGAATTTTCAGGAGATATTACTTCTATTGACACTGCAAATACAGACAGAGACAATCACTTAAGAAGTGGTGATTTCTTTGATGCTGAGAATCATCCAAAACTAACTTTCAAAGGTTCTTCTTTCAAAAAAATCAATGAAGGGAGCTATGAATTAACCGGAGATCTAAACATTAAAGGTATCTCAAAATCAGTGACTTTTCCGGTAGAGTTTAGCGGAACTATGACTGATCCATGGGGAAACACAAAAGTCGGATTAAATATCGAAGGAAAAATAAACCGTAAAGATTGGGGCCTAAACTGGAACTCAGCTCTTGAAACCGGCGGTGTTCTGGTTGGAGAAGAAGTAAAATTAAACATTGAATTACAGTTTGCAAAACAAGCTTAATTCAATATCCCAGAATTTAATTGATTGGTTATTAAGTCCTGCATCTGCAGGGCTTTGTTTGTAGGGACGAGGCTTCGACTTCGCTCAGCCTGACATTTGATAACTTTAAAGCTCAAGTGTCAGGCCGAACGAAGTCGAAGCCCAACTCTTTTTTACTTCTTATTCCTAAATTCCGTTGGCGATAGTCCGGTTTGTTTTTTGAAGAATCTGGAGAAATACGAATAATCTTCGTAGCCTACTTTAAACGCTACTTCGTTAACCGCTAATTGTTTGTCAATCAACATTCTTTTAATTTCAAGAATCACTCGGTCCGTAATCACTTCTGTGGCCGTTTTTTGCAGAATTTCATTGCAGATACGGTTTAAATGTTTTAAAGTAATACTTAACTTTTCAGCATAAAAAGACGGTAATTTTTCTTGTTTGAAATAGTGCTCCAAAAGCATTTCAAACTTGTCAATTTTAATGTTATACGAATGCGCCTGATGCGAATAGGTTTCGTTGTATTTGCGGGCTATTTCAATATGAATACAATCCAGCAAATTCAACATTTTATCCAGTTGATATCGCCCCTCCTGAGTACTTTCCTGAATTAATAAGTCAAAATAAGGACGGATTTTAGTAATTCCTTTTTCTTCAAAAACCATTTCCGGCCGATTGTGAATCGAATGGTAAAAATTATATTCGTTGATTTTTTTCTGTCCGAAATATAAATTATACAACTCCTGCGAAAAAATAATCACAAAGCCCTCAACATCTTCAGATAAACTCCAATGATGCATTTGTCCCGGCTGCAGCACAAACAAGCTTCCTTTTTTGATTTCAAACTGATCAAAATCAACTTCGTGCTGTCCCGAGCCTTTCGTAAAAAACACCATCAAATATGAATCATGCCGGTGTGGTTCTTCTACAAAACTGTGACTTTTTAAATGCTCTTTGAAGGTATTGACATAAAAATCACGATGAATATCATTACAGCTAAAATTCTGAACACTATAAACCGGGTATTTTTTCATATAAGTAGAATTTATTTTTTACTGGTCATATATGCGATCGCCCAATCCTGTTTTTCGTTTACAAATTCGTTTAAGGTAGGCGATATCATAATAAATGTCTTTATTGTGCTATAAGTAGCGAAGATATAAAAAAGACTTTAATCCTGTTCTGAATTACCTTTGTATAAATAAAAAACAACAAGATCATGTCAAGTGCATTAACTCATATTTTAAGCAACGAATGTCCCATTTGTCATAAAGGAAAGGTTTTTACAGATAAAAATATTTTTTTCACTTTTGGCCTTCCAAAGATGAACGAATTTTGCAGTCACTGTAATTATAAGTTTCAAAAAGAGCCTGGTTATTTCTTTGGCGCTATGTATGTAAACTACGGATTAACAGTCGCTCAGGGAATTGCAACGTACTGTATTGCACAATTTTTCTTCGAAAAGAATTTCGATTTAAGAATCATTCCGATTATCGCTGTCGTCATTACCCTGCTCACTTCTTTCAATCTTCGATTTTCAAGATTAGCATGGATTTACATGTTTAAGGATTATACGAAGTAAAAAAATGCTACTTTTGCCTTTCAATTGAAACTAATTTTCAATTCAAAAAAATTCAATCTTTAAATTAGACAAATGAAAGCATACGTATTTCCGGGTCAGGGCGCACAATTTACAGGAATGGGCAAGGACTTATATGAAACATCGGCTTTAGCCAAAGAATTGTTCGAAAAAGCTAATGAAATTTTAGGTTTTAGAATTACAGATATCATGTTCGAAGGTACTGCCGAAGAACTAAAAGAAACTAAAGTTACACAGCCTGCGGTATTTTTACATTCCGTTATTTTAGCTAAAACTTTAGGAGACGATTTTAAACCAGAAATGGTTGCAGGACATTCTTTAGGAGAATTTTCAGCCTTGGTTGCCAACGGAACTTTGTCTTTTGAAGACGGTCTTAAATTAGTTTCTCAACGTGCTTTAGCTATGCAAAAAGCTTGTGAAATCACTCCATCAACAATGGCTGCGGTTTTAGGTTTAGCTGATAATATTGTAGAAGAAGTTTGTGCTTCTATTGATGGAATCGTTGTTGCGGCAAATTACAACTGTCCGGGACAATTGGTAATTTCTGGAGAAACTTCAGCTGTTGAAAAAGCTTGCGAAGCCATGAAAGCTGCCGGCGCAAAACGTGCTTTAATTTTACCTGTTGGAGGAGCATTTCACTCTCCGATGATGGAACCAGCAAGAGAAGAATTAGCTGCTGCAATTGAAGCCACTACATTCTCAACTCCTGTTTGTCCGGTTTACCAAAACGTAACCGCAAATGCTGTTTCGGATGCAAACGAAATCAAAAAGAACTTAATCATACAATTGACTGCTCCGGTAAAATGGACACAATCTGTTCAGCAAATGATCGCTGACGGCGCTACTTTATTCACTGAAGTTGGTCCGGGAAAAGTGTTAGCAGGTTTGATCAACAAAATTGACAAAGAAGCGGTTACTGCGAATGCATAATTAGTATTTAGTCTCAGTAACAGTTTTCAGTTACTCACTCCATAAAAAAAATCCTCATGAACAAGATTGTTTATGAGGATTTTGTTTTTTATAACCCTTTTGCTTCTGCACTGTAATTATTTACAATTCCGGTTATCAAATAATTTTGATTTCTTTTTTCAAAGAAGATATACCAGGTTGGCTTGGCATTGGGTTTGTAAAAAATATAATTTGAACCTAAATATTGGAGTAATTTTGGTGTTTTCTTGTGAGGAAAACTCGAAATATCTGAAATAATAAAACAACTATCTTATCTACATAATTCTGAGCTGATTCAGGAAAACCAAAATACTCCTCTTTAAAAAGTGCAAAAACTAAATCATCAAAATAGTCAAGAACTTCTTTTTCAAAAATTACTTTTTCCACGGATAAGCTTGAATTCTCTTAAACATTTCAGCTTTAAATTCCTCTGAAGTCAGTCCTTTTGCAAACTCGGCATCAAAATCAAAAGTTTCCTGATCAATTCCTTTAAATTTAGATTTTTGAACTTCATATTCTACAGCAGGCTCTTCCACCTTGCTAGCTCTAACTTCTTCTTTTTTCTTTTGCATAATTCCTACAATTTATTCTTACAAATTTAAAAAATAAATTAAGCCAAAAACAAAAAGCCCAAATAATTTTTCAGATTATCTGGGCTTTTCTTATATTTTATTTTGGTCTAAAAAAAGTTAAGAACGAACTTTCTGTTCCCATTTCCAGGCACTTGCCATGGCCTCGTCTAAACTTAATTGGGCTTTCCAGCCTAAAACATTATTTGCTTTATCTGTATTTGCGTAAGCTTCTGTAATATCACCTTCACGACGCGGCATAATTTTATAAGGTAATTTTTTATCGCTTACTTTTTCGAAACTATGAATCACTTCTAAAACCGAACTTCCTTTTCCGGTTCCTAGATTGAAAGTTTCTACTTTTTGTAAATTCTTTTTAGCCAACAAACGCTGTAAGGCAATTACGTGCGCTTTTGCCAAATCTACTACGTGAATATAATCACGAACTGCCGTACCATCAGGAGTTGGATAATCATCTCCAAAAACCGATAATTCCTGACGCAGTCCTACACCTGTTTGTGTAATGAAAGGTACTAAATTTTGAGGAACACCAATTGGTAATTCGCCAATCTCAGTCGTTGCATGAGCTCCAACCGGGTTAAAATAACGCAATAAAATTGCACTGATATTGGTTACTTTAGCGGTATCCGTAATAATTTCTTCGCCTATCTGTTTCGTATTTCCGTAAGGCGAAATCGCCGCCTGTACCGGAGCATCTTCAGTAATTGGCATTTTTTCGGCCTGACCATAAACGGTACAAGACGAGCTAAAAATAAAACTCGCTTCAGGTTTTTGCTGCAATTCCTGCAATAAATATACTAATGAAGCAATATTGTTTTCATAGTACAACAATGGATTTTCAACACTTTCACCAACTGCTTTTGAAGCCGCAAAATGAATTACTCCGGTAACATCGTTATGCTTTTTAAAAAATTCCCGAACCGACGCTTTTTCTCTTAAATCCAACTTTTCGAACAAAGGTGTTTTTCCTGTAATGGACGTAATTCCTTTTAAAACATCTTCTGTAGAATTGGAAAGGTTGTCAATAATGACTACTTCAAAACCTTCATTTTGCAATTCTACAACGGTGTGAGAACCAATAAATCCTAATCCTCCTGTTACTAATACTTTCATTTTGTGGTTATTTTGTGCTGTTGTTTATTTGGTTTAATCTTTATTATTTATTCAAAAATTCCAAAACAGAATCGGTTATAAATTTAATTTGCTCATCATCCAGTTCTGTATGCATTGGCAAAGCAATTACTTCCTTTACCAATTGGTTGGTCACCGGAAACTGCTCTTCTTTGTAACGAGAATCAGCATAAGCTTTTTGTGAATGCAACGGAATCGGATAATAAATCGCACACGGAATTCCTTTATCCAATAAATGCTCCATCAAAGCATTACGATCTGCATCAATAATTCTCAATACATATTGATGAAAAACATGATCATTTTGGCTTGCATCAAATTCCGGTGTAATAATATGTGTGTTTCCGGCAAAAGCTGCATTGTATTTTGTTGCTGCTAAACGACGTGCTGCATTGTACTCGTCTAACAATGGCAATTTTGCATTTAGAACTCCGGCCTGAATACTATCCAAACGTGAATTCACTCCTACAACATCATGGTGGTAACGCTCGTACATTCCGTGATTTACGATCCCGCGAATGATGTGCGCCAGTTTATCATCGTTTGTAAAAATTGCTCCTCCATCTCCATAACAGCCTAAATTTTTAGACGGGAAAAATGAAGTTGCCGCTACATGACCAATTACTCCAACTTTGCTTTTTGCTCCTGATTTAGAAATATAATCTGCTCCAATTGCCTGTGCATTGTCCTCGATTACATATAAATTATGTTCGGCAGCAATTTCCATAATAGCATCCATGTTTGCTGCACGTCCAAATAAATGTACCGGAACAATTGCTTTTGTTTTTGGTGTAATTGCTTTTTTAAGCGCTTCAATATCGATGTTCATATTTACAACATCAACATCTACTAAAACCGGCGTCAATTGTAGCAAAGCAATTACCTCAACAGTAGCTGCAAAAGTAAAATCGGCCGTAATTACCTCATCGCCCGGTTTCAAATCTAATCCCATCATGGCAATTTGCAAAGCATCGGTTCCGTTTGCACACGGAATCACGTGTTTTGCCCCCAGATAGTCTTCCAGATTTTTTTGAAACTGGTGTACTAAAGGGCCATTTATGTAAGTATTGGTATCCAAGACCTCCTGAATAGAGGCATCAACTGTAGTTTTTATTTTTTCGTATTGACTTTTTAGGTCAACCATTTGAATTTTTTTCATTTTCAATATATTTTAAAATTAAAGACTTGCATTTCATTCAGCGTCTCTAAAAGGAGGAACAAAAATAGTTATTTAATACCTTCAAACCAATGAAAATAATCGAAAGAACCGTAATTTAGCCACAAAAACAAACAGATGCTTTTTCTCTATAATTTAGTTATTTCTATTGCTGGCTTTTTTCTGAAAATTGTAGCACTTTTTAGTCCGAAAATTAAGCTTTTTGTCGAAGGTCGTAAAAATGTTTTCACGATTCTTGAAGAAAAGATAAAGCCTTCAGATAAAACCATCTGGTTTCATTCGGCCTCGCTTGGTGAATACGAACAAGGCCTTCCGGTAATCGAAAAAATCAAAGAAAAATACCCTGCGCACAAAATCATCGTTACCTTTTTCTCTCCCTCAGGCTACGAAGTCCGAAAAAACAATACCACCGCAGCTGTTACACTGTACCTTCCACTGGACACTAAAAGCAACGCCAAGAAATTCTTAAAGCTTGCTCATCCTGAGTTGGCATTTTTCATAAAATATGAATTTTGGCTGAATTACTTAAATGAATTAGAGAAAAGCCAAACCCCGACCTATTTAATTTCCGGAATTTTCAGAGACAATCAGATGTTTTTTAAATGGTACGGTGGTTTTTACAGAAAAGCATTAAAAGCATTCACTTACTTTTTTGTTCAGAACGAAAATTCAAAAGAAAAAATAAAGAGTATTGGCTTTGACAATGTTATTGTTTCAGGAGACACTCGTTTTGATCGTGTAAATGCTATTTTAGAAAGAGACAACACTTTGGATTTTATCGAAAAATTCAAAAACAATACCCCAACCATCATTATAGGCAGCTCTTGGCCTAAAGATGAAGTATTATTAGCAGAATACATCAACCAGGCATCCGAAGATGTAAAATTCATCATTGCACCTCACAACATTAAGAGTGATCAGATCTCAAGCCTGAAAGCGCAAATTACTAAATCAACAATATTATTCTCTGAAAAAGAAAATGCCGATTTATCTAGTTACAATGTCTTTATTATAGACACTATTGGATTACTGACTAAAATTTACAGTTACGGGACAATTGCTTATGTTGGCGGCGGATTTGGAAATCCCGGAATCCATAATATATTAGAACCTGCTACTTTTGGAATTCCAATTGTAATTGGTCCCAACTACTCGAATTTTGCCGAAGCAACTGAACTGGTAGCGCTCAAGGGATGCCTTGTCATCTCGAATAATCAGGAATTAAAGCAAACTCTTGATCGTTTGCTTCAGGACAAAGCGTTTTTAGAAGAAAAGAGTCAAATTTGCAAATCGTATATTCAGAACAATAAAGGAGCTACAAACAGCATCATGAATATCGTCGCGTAACCTTTTTATACGAATCGCACGTGATTCAGAAACAACATTACACACAAAAGGGCTTATTTAAGCTCTTTTGTTTTTTTTCAGCACTACCTAATATTCTAAAAAACACAAAACAAACTGCAACCAAGAGTGTAAAAACCCCCAATTCTCTTATTGAATCTTCAATAAAAAATAATTTAGACAAAATATACCATAATTTAACATATTATTATTAATTTGGCACATTGTTTGATAAATAAGATAATCGTGAGCAATGAAAATATTTTAAAAAAAATAAAAAATATTTTACATATTAAAAATTTATATCTTTGCCACGAATTAATAATTAACCTTTTATAATAAAGTAAGATGAAAAAAGTATTTTTAAGTTTAGCTGTTGTTGCTGTTTTAACTGTTGTATCTTGTAAAAAAGCTGACGCTGCAGCTACTGAAGCTGTAGATTCTACTGCTGTTGCTGTTGATTCTGCTGCTGCTGTAGTTGATTCTGCTGCTGCAACTGTTGATTCTGCTGCTGCAAAAGTTGACTCTGCTGCTGCAAAAGTTGAAGAAGCTGCTGCTCCTGCTAAAAAGTAATTCTAAATTACTCAAAAAAATAAAAAGCTATCTCTTTGCAGATAGCTTTTTTTTATGCCTTATAATCAACAAAAACAAAACCACAACACACACTATAAAAAAAGACCTGATAAGTCTTCAAAACTCACCAGGCCTTTATACAATTACCAAAACCTAGAAAACAAAAGACACTCTTTTATTTCCTAATCCTCCACTTCCACTTCCTCACCCACAACTTCATCTTCAAAAATAGATTCACTTGAGGAAAAATCCAAAATCTCAGCTCTAGAAGCATAAGTCACAATTTCCTTGATTCCTTTCTGCAAAAGCAATTCCGTTGTGTATTTTCGACTTGTAGCAAAATGAAGCTCTCCCAACATCAATTTAAAAAAATACCTTCCCCCAGCTCCTTTAAACTTTAAAAACCGAGCTATCTCAATATTCACCTTAAACTTCTCGATATCTTCTTCGCACTCAAACCTCAATTCATAACTAAGACTCGTAAATATCACCTTGCCCTTTCTCGAAGTAAATACGAATTTATATTCATCATTAAAACGTTTACTAATTACAAAGGCACCCATATTATTATTTTAGATTTTAAATTTTAGATTATTGATTTCAGATTCTTAGATTCTTAGATTCTTAGATTCTTAGATTCTTAGATTCTTAGATTCTTAGATTCTTAGATTCTTAGATTCTTAGATTCTTAGATTCTTAGATTCTTAGATTCTTAGATTCTTAGATTCTTAGATTCTTAGATTCTTAGATTCTTAGATTCTCTAAAATAAATCTGCTTCGCAGATTTATTTTAGAACTTCTGGATTTACACCATAAAAAAAGCCTCTTCAAAAGAAGAGGCTTTAGTACTCAGAGCGGGACTTGAACCCGCACGAACATTGCTGTTCACTGGATTTTAAGTCCAGCGTGTCTACCAATTTCACCATCCGAGCATTAGATGATATAGAGCGAAAAACGGGGCTCGAACCCGCGACCTCGACCTTGGCAAGGTCGCGCTCTACCAACTGAGCTATTTTCGCATTTCAAATTCTAATTAAGAACTGCAACACTTGATTTGTTCTGTATTGCGAGTGCAAATTTAGGACATTTATTCAATTACACAAGCGTTTTTTGAAAAAAAAATCTACTTATTTTATAACTTTCTGATAACCTAAACTTTAAATATGAAATTTATTTTCGTACTAACATTCTTTTAATCTCATTGAGTTTCATCAATGCTTCAACCGGTGTGATCGCATTAATATCAAGCCCCAAAATTTCTTCTTTTATCTCCTCCAGCAAAGGATCGTCTAAATTAAAGAAACTCATCTGCATTTCATCATTTTCAGACTTTACACCATTTAACGCTTCACTTGAGTGGTTTTTCTCCAGTTTTTTCAACATCTTTTGCGCCTTCAAAATTACAATCTGAGGCATTCCGGCCATTTTTGCTACATGAATTCCAAAACTATGAGCACTTCCTCCTTTTACCAGTTTACGAATAAAAAGCACGTTGTCTTTTAACTCTTTTACCGCAACATTATAATTTTGAATTCTTGGCAACGATTCTGTCATTTCATTCAATTCATGATAATGCGTTGCAAACAAAGTCTTAGGTCTTCCCGGGTGTTCGTGTAAAAATTCGGCAATCGCCCAGGCAATCGAAATCCCGTCATATGTACTGGTTCCTCTTCCAATTTCATCCAGAAGTACCAAACTGCGATCTGAGATGTTATTCAAAATAGAAGCGGTCTCATTCATCTCTACCATAAAAGTAGATTCTCCCATCGAAATATTATCCGAAGCACCTACTCTGGTAAAAATCTTATCTACAATTCCCATTCTTACACTATCAGCAGGAACAAAACTTCCCATTTGAGCCAACAATACAATTAAAGCCGTTTGTCTCAAAATAGCAGACTTACCGGACATGTTAGGACCGGTAATCATAATTAGCTGCTGCGTCTCTCTGTCTAAATAAACATCATTAGCAATATAAGGCGTTCCAACCGGCAATTGCTTTTCAATAACCGGATGACGTCCGTTTTTGATCTCTAACTCAAACGTTTCATCAATTTCAGGACATACATATTGATTCTCTATAGCCAATTGTGTAAACGAACACAAACAGTCCAGCTGTGCCACCAAATTAGCATTCATCTGTACTGGCTTGATATAAGTTCCAATCCAGATCACCAATTGCTCAAAAAGCTCTGTTTCTATCTTGTAGATCTTCTCTTCTGCTCCCAGAATTTTAGTTTCATATTCTTTTAATTCCTCGGTAATATATCGCTCTGCATTAACCAACGTCTGTTTACGAATCCACTCTTCAGGAACTTTATCTTTGTGTGTGTTTCTAACTTCAATATAGTAACCAAAAACATTATTGAACGAGATCTTAAGCGAAGAAATTCCGGTACGCTCCGATTCTCTTTTTTCAATTCCCTCCAAATATTCTTTTCCGGAAGTAGAAATAGCACGCAAATCATCCAGCTCTTCACTGATTCCTTTTGCAATAGCATTTCCTTTAGCCACCGCGACAGGCGCATCCTGATTTAAAGTATTTTTAATCTTTTCTCTTAACAAATCACAGGCATGCAGACTATCTCCTATTACCTTCACCGCTTCCTGCGGACTTTCAAGTGCCAGGGTTTTAATTGGAATAATCGCATCCAACGATTCTTTCAGATATACAATCTCACGTGGTGAGACTTTTCCTGTTGCTATTTTAGAAATCAAACGCTCTAAATCTGAGATTTGCTTGATTTGATACTGGATACTTTGCAAAACCTCTGAATTGGCCCTTAAATAAGAAACCACATCATGACGGCTTTTTATCCTACCACTGTCTTTCAAAGGCAAAGCCAGCCAGCGTTTCAACAAACGCCCTCCCATTGGCGAAAGCGTTCTGTCAATCACATCCAAAAGGGTAACCGCATTTGGATTATAACTGTGATACAATTCTAAGTTTCTAATGGTAAAACGATCCATCCAGACATAAGCATCTTCGGCAATACGCTGAATCGCTGTAATATGCTGCACACGATTGTGCTGCGTTTCTGACAGATAGTACAAAATTGCTCCGGAAGCAATAATTCCTTCTCTTAATTCTTCTACTCCAAAACCTTTTAAGGAAGAGGTCTGAAAGTGCTTCGTCAGCGTTTCCAGAGCATAATCTTCCTTATAAATCCAGTCTTCTAAATAAAAGCTATGAAAATCATCTCCAAAAGCATCTTTAAAGTCACTTTTATTCTGTTTCGGGACCAAAACCTCACTCGGGTTGAAGTTTTGCAGCAATTTGTCGATGTACTCTGCATTTCCCTGAGCCGTTAAAAACTCTCCTGTAGAAACATCCAAAAAGGAAACTCCGATATTTTTGTTAGCAAAATAAACTGATGCTAAAAAGTTATTTGATTTAGATTGTAAAACTTCGTCGTTTAAAGAAACTCCGGGAGTTACCAATTCAGTAACACCTCTTTTCACAATAGTTTTAGTCATTTTTGGATCCTCCAGCTGATCACAGATCGCCACACGAAGTCCGGCTTTGACTAATTTTGGCAAATACGTATTGACAGAGTGATGCGGAAAACCGGCCAAAGCGGTTTCTGTATCAGAACCGGCGCCTCTTTTGGTTAATGTTATTCCCAGAATTTTTGAGGCTCTAATAGCATCTTCTCCAAAGGTTTCATAAAAGTCTCCTACTCTAAAAAGCAAACAGGCATCAGGATATTTTCTCTTGATTTCATTGTATTGTTTCATTAAAGGTGTCTCTTTAACCACTTTCTCTTTCGCTGCCAAATTATTGTATTTTAAATGAAAAAATTAAGACAGCGAATTTATGACATTTTGAAGGAATATCGAAGTAGTGCAAAAATTAAAATATTTTAAGCTTTTTTTAAGTTGAGATATAAGAATTTTACATAGATTTGTCTTAATTAAAAAAGACTCTAAAAAGATGAAAAAAATAATTTTAATCGCTATGTTAGCTGTAGTTGGAATTACAGCTTCTAATGCTCAAAGCAATAAAAAAGGAAAAATTGCCAAAGTAGAAGGTGCAGGAATGGCTTTCGAAACAGAAACCATTGATTATGGAACTATTGCTCATAATGCAGATGGGAAACGTGAATTTGTTTTTGTAAACAATGGAACTAAACCTCTTATCATCACAAACACAACTGGATCTTGCGGTTGTACAGTACCAACAACTCCAAAAGAGCCAATCGCTCCTGGTGCTAAAGGTATTATTGGTGTAAAATATGCTACTGACAGAGTTGGTGCTTTTACAAAAACTGTAACTGTAACTTCTAATGCTGAAGGACAACCAACAAAAGTACTTACTATTAAAGGTACTGTTTTACCAGATCCGGTAAAAAGCTAATCTAAAAAGTAAAATAGAATAATTCAAAAAGCTTCCTTAACTTTGGAAGCTTTTTTTATGACCTGAATAAACCTATGAGAAAACTTGAAAATAGCGAACTGGACCGTAAATCAATAGAGGATTTTAAAAAATCAGACAAAACTCCTTTGATTTTAGTTTTAGATGATATTCGCAGTCTGCACAATATTGGATCTGTGTTCAGGACCGCTGATGCATTTTTAATTGAAAAAATAATCCTGTGTGGTATTACCGCCACTCCACCCAATAAAGAAATTCACAAAACGGCTCTTGGCGCGACTGAGACTGTTGCATGGGAACATCACGAAAATGTATTGGAAGTAATCGAAAATCTTAAAAAAGAAAATGTACTGACACTTGCCATCGAACAGGTGGAAAGCTCTATTTTCCTTCAGGATTTTAAAACGGAGAAAAATCAGAAGTATGCATTGGTTTTTGGCAATGAGGTTTACGGAGTTGCTCAGGAAGCAGTTGCGCTTTGTGATGGCTGTATCGAAATTCCACAATTAGGCACCAAACACTCTTTAAATATTGCCGTAAGCGCGGGAATTGTGGTTTGGGATTTATTTCAAAAATTAAACTGGCCCAAATAGATAATGCGTCAATTTAGATAATTAGATAATGTGATAATTGCCCCATTATCTAATTTTCTAATTAAAAATCTTCTTCTGGATTTCGTCCAAGATAAAAAGGTAATCTTTATGATTTTTCACGAAATCACGATCAGAAACATCAATAATCAACACGTTTAAATCAGTTTGGGATTTAATATATTCTAAATAACCATTATTGATTTTATCCAGATAACCTGCCTCAATATTCTGTTCGTAGTTGCGTCCGCGTTTCTTGATGTTTTGCAGCAGCCTTTCAGAATTCTGATACAAATAAACATACAAATCCGGTTTTGGCATTTCTTTATAGATAATATCAAACAAGTTTCGATACAATCGATACTCGTCTTCGGCAAGGGTAATTTTAGCAAAAATCAAGGATTTAAAGATATGATAATCGGCTACAATAAAATCTTTAAACAAATCAAATTGTGCCAGATCATCTGATAACTGCTGATAACGGTCTGCCAGAAAAGACATTTCCAACGGAAAAGCGTACCTGTTCTGATCTTTGTAAAATTTTGGCAAAAAAGGATTATCGGCAAAACGTTCTAAAACCATTTTTGCATTAAAATCCTCCGCTATTTTTTGCACCAAAGTGGTTTTCCCTGCCCCAATATTTCCTTCGAAGGCAATGTAGTTGAAGTTCTCCAACGCAATTTCGCGTATCGGATTTTTCAATTCCTGAACTACTTCACAAACACTATCGTCTGGCGAGAGTGCAATTAATTCTGTAATGGATTTTTGAAAAACAGGATGTTCCCAGTCTACACCTAAATCCTGCATAGGAAGCAGAACAAACTTTCTGTTTTGCATTAACGGATGTGGAATCTGCAATTTTTCGGACGCAATAACTTCATCATCGTAAGTAATCAGATCAATGTCGATAATTCGGGACTGATACCCTTGTTGCTCAGATCTGATTCGGCCTAATTTTTTTTCTACTTTCAGAACCTGACTTAATACTTTTTGCGCCGATAAATAGGTATGCAAAACCAATGCACAATTATAAAAAGCATCACTCTCAAACCCCCAGGCAGGAGTTTCATACAGTTTTGAAACCCTGATTACAGTCCCCACTTCTTTATGTATCAAATCGATACACGTTTCGATGTTTGTTAACCTGTTTCCCTGATTGCTGCCTATTGATAAAACGATTTGATGCTGTGACTTCATAATTAATGCAAATTAACTAAAACTATTTTAGAATTAACTACATTATTTGATTCAAGAGCTAGAAGTTTCCAACTATTTCAAACTCTTTCTTGTTCTCTTTGTTTTCTGAAACCCTCTTCAAAAAAGCACTTAAATCGCTTGTTAAGGGTAGTTGGTTCTGGCTTTTCCAAAATTGTTCTGAGTAAGGAAATTTCACTTTAAAAATATCCTTATCCATCGACAAATTTGACTTTGCTTTTTCGGTAATAAAACTATTGGTTACAAAAAAATTGGTACTGTAATCATAAAACGCTTTTATATTTTTTTCACTTACAAGTAATTCCACCCTAACATCCGATTTTGCATTATTCAAATAATACTTATTGGTGCTGGCACTCTTCTTATAATTTGAAGTGGTTTTAAAACTGGTGGTTCGATATTCTACTTTGTCCTTTTTTTGAAACGGTACTTTTTCTCCATTATCATAAAGATCAAAATAGGTTTCTACAATAGCATAGTCATTCTTATTAATTATAAAATAACCACTGGTTTTTTGTGCAATTGTATTTTCTGACTTTTTGATAAAACTAATTTTAAAAAAATCACCGGCTACATTTTTTTCCTTAGTAAGTTCGAAATCTTCCGTTTTGATAGAGATCATAGCATTTATGTCAAATAATTTTTCGAAACTCTGAAATTCGAAATACACAAAATCAGCCTTATCTTTTATTCCAACTTTCCTCATATTCAGAATCTCAACTTCACATTTATTGTCCGGTTGTGTTTTTGATTTAAAGATGCTTTTTCTCGATACTTTACCATAAATATCCTGTAATCTTTCCAATTCATCATTTCGTTTCAAGACACATCGCAAGAAGAAGTTTTCATTGTACGGTTCGAATATGTAATTCTCTTTCATTTTGGCATATACTTTTTTCATTATAGCCATTTCTTCTCCCACCACTACTTCATCAAGTTCAATGGTTTTACTTTGCAAAAAGATCGTATCCTGTTTGTTTATTTCGGCAAAGCTGAGTTTCAGATTTTCATATCCAATCAAACTAAAATTCAATTCATCCTGATCGGAAATAAAAGAAAAAACACCTTCCTCATTCGTTATTGAATTGTCCTTTTGATTGTAAATATTTACTTTTTCCAGAGGAAGCTTTGTCAGTTTATCGACGACCACTTTTTTAGTTTGCATTTTTTTGAGCCCCGGCATAAAAGCCCAAGAAAAAAAGACTCCACAAAATTATTTTATCTTTCATATTTAAGTATTTGGTTTCCTCAAATATAAAATATTCCGAACTCAAACTATATTTATCTTACAAAATATCTTATCTTTAATTTAATGCGTTAAAAATGCAGAAGCCACAACCATTTCATCCAATTTACCATTCGAATTAATTTGTTTTTAGATTACTTTTGTAACAAACCAACCTTTTTCGATACTTATTAAAAAAAATATACTTATGAAGTTTTTAGGAAATGTAATTGCCACTGTTATTGGTATTTTTGTATTTATTATCCTCTTCTTTTTTGGGGTCATTCTTATTGGAGCAATTTTTGGAGGAGACGACGCTGTTTCTGTGAAAAGTGATTCTGTTATTGAATTAAATTTAAAACAAATTCAAAACGATTATGCCGGAAAATATAAAGACCCGTGGGTAACTGTTTTTTCGGATAAAAAAGGCATCGGTTTAACAGATGTAATCAATGCTATTGAAGCGGCGAAAACCGATGATAACATTAAAGGAATTTCTATTTTAAATGATGAGTCTTCTTTAGGTCTGGCACAATACAAAGATTTGAGAAATGCGCTTGAAAGTTTCAAAAAATCAGGAAAGTTTGTTTGGGCTTATGCCAATACGTACTCGCAAAAAGAATATTATCTAAATTCTGTAGCCAATACTATTTATTTGAATCCTGCCGGAGATTTAGATTTTAAAGGTCTTTCGTCTGAGGTGATGTTCTTCAAAGATTTTCAGGAAAAATCAGGCATTCACATGGAAGTGATTCGCCACGGAAAATACAAAAGTGCCGTTGAACCTTTTCTGGAAAATAAAATGAGTGATGCCAACAGAGAACAGGTAACTGCTCTTTTAAACTCCATCTGGACTACGGTTACGACTGATATTTCAAAAAGCAGAAATATTCCGCTGCCGAAACTAAATGAAATCGCCAATGGATTACTGGCCAGAACTCCGGAAATGGCAAAAGCACAAAAACTGGTAGATGTTATTGCTTATGAAGATGTGTACCATAACGCGATTAAAAAAGCGCTAAAAGTAACGGGAGATGACGATTACAATAAAATTTCGATTTTAGATTATACTCAAAACAACATTACAACTGCCCTGACCAATACTGCTACTGATCAAATTGCTATAATTTATGCACAGGGTGAAATACAAGGCGGCGAAGGAGATGTTAATGTAATTGGTGAAGGTTCTATGCGACGTTCTTTACAGGAGGCGCGCAAAAATGAAGATGTAAAAGCAATCGTTCTGAGAATAGACAGTCCAGGAGGAAGTGCTTTAACTTCTGACCTGATCTGGAGAGAAATCGAGATAACCAAAAAAGTAAAACCGGTTGTGGTTTCTATGGGGAATTATGCCGCATCAGGCGGTTACTACATTGCCTGCAACGCCAACAAAATTTTTGCAGAAAGCAATACGATTACTGGTTCTATAGGTGTTTTTGGAGTACTGCCTAACTTCACTCCTTTAGCTCATAAATTAGGAATCAACACAGAGCAGGTAAAAACACATGAAAACTCCGCAAATTACAGTCCGTTTGTACCTGTTGACGAAAAATTTAAAGCCTTTACTTTAGAAGGAGTTGAGCATATTTACAAAACCTTTGTAACACACGTTGCAGAAGGCCGAAAAATGACTTTTGCACAGGTAGACTCGATCGCACAAGGAAGAGTCTGGTCAGGAAGTGAAGCTTTAAAAATTGGATTAGTAGATCAGATTGGAGGTTTGAATGATGCTATTGCTGAAGCTGCAAAAATTGCAAAGATCAAAACGTACAGTACACAAAACTATCCTGAATACGAAAAAACATTCAATGACCTTCTTTCCAATCTGCCATTTGCGCAATCAAAAGAAGCTTTTATTAAGGAAGAAATCGGAGAAGAAAATTATATGCTTATTGAGCAGGTAAAAAGACTTCAAAAACAAAAAGGAGTTCAGGCCATGCTTCCATTCGGAATAAACATTAAATAACTTCCTTTTAAAAATGAAGAATTTATTTGCCCTTGCTGCTATTCTGTTGCTGAATTTTGTGAATGCTCAGAATAAAACCGAAGTTGCTTTTACAGAAACTCCCATTGTTTTAAAAATCAACATCGATCAGCTTTTTGGTACGTTGACCACTCCGAATTTAGAAAAAAGGTGCCCGGTAGCTTTACTCATTTCAGGTTCAGGGCCTACGGATCGTAACGGAAACAATCCGATGATGAAAAACAATTCTCTGAAAATGCTTGCGGAAGTGCTGGCAAAAAACGGAATTGCATCATTACGATACGACAAAAGAGGAATTGCAGAAAGTAAACCGGCTGCTATCTCAGAACAAACTCTTGTATTTGAGAATTACACCGAAGATGCCAAAAGCTGGATCAATCTGTTAAAACAAGACAGCCGTTTCTCTGAAGTAATTGTAATTGGCCACAGCGAAGGCTCTCTGATTGGAATGATTGCCGGAGCAAAAGCCAATAAGTTTATCTCAATTGCAGGTGCTGGAGAATCTGCCGACCAATTGATCAAATCGCAAATTGCTTCCAAACAAAACAAACAAGTAGAGGAATTAACCTTCCCGATTATTGATAGTCTGAAAAGCGGATTTACAGTAAAAAAAGTAGACCCAATGCTTAATGCTCTTTTCAGACCAAGCATTCAGCCGTATTTAGTTTCCTGGTTCAAATACAATCCGCAAAACGAAATCAAAAAACTAAATGTTCCTATTTTGATCGTTCAGGGAAATCAGGATTTACAGGTGACCGTAAAAGATGCTGAACTCTTATCGAAGGCCAATAAAAATGCTGAACTTTTGATCGTTGATAAAATGAATCATGTCATGAAAATTATCGATGGAGATCATCAGGCCAATCTGGAAAGCTATAAAAATGAGAGTCTGCCTATCTCAGAAATCATGGCCACTAAGATTATTTCTTTCATTAAAAAATAATCGGCAATCATAAAAACATTAAAAATCCGTTTGAACTTATATTCAGGCGGATTTTTGTTTGGGACAAACAGAAGTATATTCTTAGGTTTAACAAAAACTTTATTTATGAACTCCATCAAAAAAAACTATTTTTGCAGCAATCAGTTTGCAATTTAACCCCTCAAATTTATTTATATGGTAAAGAAAATTTTAAAAATAACAGCTATAGTTCTTGTAGTCCTTGTAGCGGCCTTATTTGCCATTCCGTATTTCTTTAAAGATCAAATAAAAGCTAAAATCTCAGAAGCCATCAACAAAAGTGTTGATGCCAAGGTAAGTTTTACAGATGCCGATTTAAGTTTGTTCAAAAACTTTCCAAATGCCACTGTGGGAATCGAAAAACTGGTGATCATCAATAAAGCTCCATTTGAAGGAGATACTTTGGTTTCATTAGGCGAGCTAAACTTAAAAATGAGCATTAAGGAACTTTTCAAAGGAAAAGAAGAGCCTTTAAACATACAGGGAATCAGCTCTACCAATGGTCTGGTGAATATTATTTTCAACAAAGACGGTGTTGGTAATTTTGATATTGCCCTAAAAGATAAAGAAAAGGACGTGAAAGACGACAAAAGCAAACCGCTTTCGCTGAAAATTCAAAATTATAAAATCGAAAATTTCACTTTCAGATACATCGATCAGGGATCTAAAATAAAAATGGTAATTGACAGTTTGAACCATGAAGGAACGGGCGATTTCACCAATTCAAAATTAGATTTAACAACAAAATCTGTTGCTAATGTTTCTTTGGATATGGATAAGATCAATTACATGAAAAATGTAAAACTGACTTTAGACGCTGTATTGGGAATTGACCTTGAAAAAAGCAAATATACCTTTAAAGAGAATAAAGCTTTAATCAATCAATTGCCTTTGGAGTTTGACGGGTTTATTCAGATGGTGGATGCCGGACAAATTTATGATCTGAAATTTAAGACTCCCACTTCATCCTTTACGAATTTCTTAGGACTGATTCCTTCTGCGTATGCTTCAAGTCTGGAGGGTGTAAAAACTACCGGAGATTTTACTGTAGCCGGTTTTGCTAAAGGTGAATTAACCGAGACTACTGTTCCTAAGTTTAATGTGGCAATTGCTTCTAACAATGCTTCGTTTCAATATCCAAACCTTCCAAAATCGGTTCAAAATATTGTAATTGACACGAAAATCATCAACGAAACGGGAATCCTGAATGATACTTATGTTAATCTGGATAAACTTTCCTTCCGAATCGATCAGGATGTTTTTAACGCCAAAGCTAATATCAAAAACATCACGCAAAACCCTATCGTGAACGCGGCCTTGAAAGGAACCATCAATTTGGCAAATCTTTCTAAAGCGTATCCAATTAAAATGGACAAACCTCTTGCCGGTATTTTAAAAGCTGATGTGACTACACAATTTGATATGGCTTCTGTTGAAAAAAGTCAATACCAGAATATCAAAAATGCCGGAACCATGAGTTTGTCCGGATTTAAATATACGGACGAAAACAATAAATCGATGAACATCAGTACGGCATTGGTCGAGTTTAATCCGAGTACCATAAACCTGAAAAAATTTGACGCCACAACCGGAAAAAGTGATTTAAGCATTAACGGAGTGCTGGAAAATTTCTATGGTTTCATGTTCAAAAAACAAGAACTAAGAGGAAACTTCAATATGAGTTCAAATCAGCTGGCAGTGAATGATTTTATGACTTCAGGAACTCCTGCTACAGAAAAAGCAGCTGCAAAACCTACTGAAGCGATGAAGATTCCGGCGTTTTTAAATTGTACTTTAAATGCTAAAGCTACAACGGTTTTATATGACAATCTGAAACTAAAAGACGTTTCGGGACGATTAATCGTTAAGGACGAAAAAGCTACTTTAGAAAACTTTAAAACCTTTATTTTTGGGGGAACAATTGGCCTTAACGGAGCTGTTTCTACCAAAACAAAAGTGCCTACTTTTGATATGAATTTAGGTTTCAATCAGGTGGATATTGCGCAAACTTTTACGCAATTAGACATGATGAAAAAAATTGCTCCTTTGGCAGGAATCATCAACGGAAAATTAAACTCGACTATAAAATTAAACGGAAACTTAGACGACAAGGAATTGACTCCGGATCTAAAATCAATCTCGGGAGATCTTTTAGGACAGCTGCTTTCAACTACTGTAAATTCTAAAAATTCAACCGTTATAAATGCCTTAACTTCTAACCTGAAATTTATTGATCCTAATAAAATAAACCTGAATGATATTAAAGCGGCTCTAACGTTTGATAACGGAAAAGTGAGCGTAAAACCATTTGACATCAAGTATCAGGACATTAAAATTACAATTGGCGGAACTCATGGTTTCGATCAAACGATGAACTATAATTTAAAATTAGATGTTCCGGCAAAATACTTAGGAAATGAAGCCAATGCCTTCCTTGCTAAAATGTCACCTTCAGATGCTGCAAAACTGCAAAACATTCCAATAAATGCTGTGCTTACAGGTAATTTTTCGCACCCAAAAGTATCAACGGATATGAAAAGTGCTGTGACCAGTCTGGCTTCGCAGGTTGCGAATCAGCAAAGAGACAAGCTGACTCAAAAAGGAACTTCGGCTCTTAATGATTTTATCAATAAAAACACGAAAGCTAAAGATACCACTAAAGCTGCTGCTACCGAAAAAGAGCAAAAAACTCAGGAGGTTACTAAAAAAGCCAGTGACTTAATCAATGGCTTGTTTAAGAAGAAAAACTAAACAAAAAAAAAGGGCATCTACGGATGCCTTTTTTTTGTTTCTTATCATTTAAATTGCTTGTCCTATAGTATTAAGTTTTCCATTGTTCAGGATGGAGTTTATGATTTTCACATAATCCTTTTTAGTATGCAAATTAATATCTATTCCAATACTGCAATTGTCGTAAGGTTCATATTTTTTAAGGTTTGAAACCGAGAAAAGCCCAATCGTTGGAGTCTGAACGGCACTGGCTAAATGCATGATTCCACTATCAGCTCCAATAAACAAATCAGTATTGGCAATTACCGACCCTATTTCGCGGATATCTTTACTGTAAAATGTAGGTGCCTGAAATGCAATTTGCGAAACATTTTCTACTGGTAGGATCTCGACAATATTATAGTCTTTATATTCCTCTTTAAGTTGCCCGTAAAAGTTCTCCCACCACTCTTCCGACAAGCATTTTGCTCCTGTCGCATACGTAAAAATACAGATGGTTCTTTTAGAATCAGGCACTAAGTCATTTAAAATTTTCTTTCCGTTAGCAATTTCGGCAGAAGATAGTTTAAGGTCAATCGGGGCTATTATTTTGTTGCTTTTTGCTAATCCAAGTTTCGTTAAATAATTTCGGAAGTTATAAACGGGATATTTCGCAATATGATCGTAGTCTTTTTTTACAAGTTGAGATTCATCATTTAAATCTCCGTAAAATTTATATTTAGCATTAGAGAATTGGACTGCTAAACGTCCTGAAGAAGAGTTTTGATCTACGTTGATCGCAACATCGTATTTTTGTGTTTTTATTGAAATCCAGACATTCAGGTATTCCAATAAGCTTTTGAACGGTTTTTTAGGTAAACCAATTACCTTGTTGATGTTTTGATAATTACCAAAAATTACCAGAGCTAAAGCTCCCTTAACAAACAAATCGACTTTACAATTTGGAAACATATCGTTGACTTCCTGAACAAGCGGCGTAATCAATAATAAGTTTCCGAGTCTGGCATTTGGCCTGCAAATCAGGACCCGCCTAATTTCTGTTTTATCCACTAAAACAATATGCTGCTCTGATCTTGGCTTTCCAATGTTCTTAGTGAGACGGTGCATTACGCTGCGCCTGACCACATTTATTCGTTTTAAAACACTCATCTTTATAATTCATTTATTAATTAAATATTTGTCCTTGGAAATTCAAAAAAAAACTTTCATTTCGCTTTTTGCTAAACTAGGTTCTCTTTAGATTTAAAATTAAAATCTTCTAATAAATAATTATTATAAAATTGTAATCAAATGTTTCAACATTCAAATTACAATTTTACTAAAACTGTATTATAAATATACTAAAATACTAATAAACAATTCCTTACAAAGCGCTTTTCTTCCTTTAAATGTTAAACTGCAATACTAACCACATAACCTTCCGAACCTCTTACATTAAAAACAGTTCCGTTCTCAAAGATTAAATATTGCCCTTTAATTCCGGTTAATTTCCCCTGAAATGACGGGGTTTTATCCAGATTCAGACTGGTTACTTTAGTCGGATAATTTAAAACCGGATACTGTAGTTCATACAGATCATTTTTTTGGGTATAAAAATATTCCTGTACTTCTGCCGGAATCAAACTTTCTACTTTTGCCTTTTCAGCCAGCAGATCGAAACTTTCACCTGTATTTTGAAGCATCTTTCTCCAGTTTGTTTTGTCGGTATAGTGGTCTTTTAATGCCACCTCTGTAATTCCGGCTAAATATCGGTTTGGAACCTCAACAATCGCAATAGCCTGTGTGGCTCCCTGATCGATCCAGCGTGTTGGAACTTGAGTTTTACGCGTTACTCCAACTTTTACTTCACTTGCCAAAGCCAGATATACCACATGAGGCTGAAGCTGTACTTTCTGTTCGTATTCCAAATCACGGTCAGCAATTCCTAAGTGTGCGGTACTGAGTTCCGGTCGCATAATCCAATCCCCAACAGCAGGGCTTGAGTAAAAGCACTCATAACAAAATCCCTGACGGTAGATCTTTTTCTTCTTGTGGCAATTCAGACATTCAAACCCGACGAAATTAATCTCAATTTCTTTGTTCAGTAATTGATTCATGTTTAAAAAACTGTCTTCAAATACCAAATAATACTGAATTGGAGCCCCCATTTCAGTTTGCATTTTTGTAAGTACGCCTTGATATGTCATTAGAATTTAGATTGCTGATTGTAGATTTTAGATTTGTCGGTCTGAATTCTGAATTTTAAGAGTTAAAATTCAGCCGAACCGGAATGTTTAATAAAAATAGCATGTTATTTTTTACAAAAAAACACTATTTTTGATACAACGGCAAAGTTACTATTTGTCTTTCGATATTCAAATTTTAAGGTTCCTGATTTTACGCGAATTGTAAAATCTAAAATCTACAATCAGCAATCTAAAATATAAATTTCACCCATGCCCTTATCAATAATCAACTCTTTCGCTTCGTGGGTCCTAAAACAAAGGATACATCAAATAGAACTTTTTCTAAAATATCCGAATGAAGTTCAGGAAGAACTGTTGCACAATTTGCTGACCGCTTCAGAAAACACTATTATAGGGAAACAGTATGATTTTGAATCGATTAATTCTTATCAGACTTTTGCTGAAAGGGTACCGATTGCTACCTATGAGGAACTTCAGCCATTGATTGAACGTACGCGTCAGGGGGAACAGAATGTATTTTGGGAAACGCCAATAAAATGGTTTGCTAAATCGAGCGGAACTACGAATGCCAAAAGTAAATTCATTCCTGTGAGTAATGAAGCTCTTGAGGATTGTCATTATAAAGGAAGTAAAGATTTGCTTTGTTTGTACCTCAACAACAATGAGGATTCGGAATTGTTTCTGGGTAAAAGTCTTCGTCTGGGCGGAAGTTCTCAGATCTACGAGAACAACAATACGTTCTTTGGAGATTTATCCGCTATTCTGATTGAAAACATGCCTATCTGGGCCGAGTTTAGCAGTACTCCAAGCAGTAAAACTTCTCTGATGAGCGAATGGGAATCTAAAATTGCTGCGATTATAAATGAAACAAAAAACGAAAATGTAACCAGTTTTGCGGGTGTTCCGTCATGGATGCTGGTTTTAATGAATAAAGTTTTAGAAAATACGGGGAAAGAAAGTCTTTTGGATATCTGGCCTAATCTGGAAGTGTATTTCCATGGGGGCGTAAGCTTCTCTCCTTATAAAGAGCAATACAAAAATATTTTACCAAGCAAAGATTTCAGGTACTACGAAATATACAATGCTTCTGAAGGCTTTTTTGCCATTCAGGATTTAAACAATTCGAGTGATTTATTGCTGATGCTGGATTATGGCATTTTCTATGAATTCATATCGATGGATACGTTTGGCACTCCAAACCAAAAAGTAATTCGTCTGGCTGATGTTGAGTTAAACAAAAACTATGCGATTGTCATTACGACGAATTCCGGTTTATGGCGTTATTTGATTGGAGATACGGTTCGTTTTACTTCTCTAAACCCTTACAGAATCAGAGTGACGGGCAGAACGAAACACCATATTAATGTGTTCGGCGAAGAATTAATGGTCGAAAATACCGATCAGGCGATTGCCAAAGCCTGCCAGCTTACTCACACCGAAGTGATCGATTACACCGTTGCGCCTATTTTTATGCAGGACAAGGAAAAAGGGGCCCACGAATGGATGATTGAGTTTAAGAAGAAACCTGCTGATGTGGGGCTTTTCCAAAAGGTCCTGGACGAAACACTACAAACTTTAAATTCGGATTACGAAGCCAAACGTCACAACAATATGACTTTAAATCCTCTGGTGATTAACGTGGCACGTGAGAACCTGTTTTACGACTGGCTAAAAGAGCGGGACAAATTAGGCGGACAACATAAAATTCCAAGACTTTCGAATCAGAGGGATTATCTGGAGCAACTGAAAGAGATGTAATTTTTATAAGGACCTTAACCAAAGACCGTGTTAATTCGAATGAAATCAATAGAAAAAATCCAGAATTTACTTCCAATAGGTTATCTTTTTCTCGTCGTGCTGGGAATTTTAAAAGAATGCGTTTTCTTTTTCCAATTGAAAATAAACATTCTGAAATATTCGACCATTATGGATATTCTTGTCAGCCCCATTGCTGATTTAACTGCGAATCCAATTATCCTTTTAAGTCTAATTGTTTTCGCCGTTTTTATCTTACTTTTTATCAGCTTATGCTACAAGCATCGCAATAAAAGCTGGGCAAAAAAAATAATCGGCACCAAACCGGATGGCGATAAATTCTCAGACATAGAGATCAAGAGCAAGCTGAAACATTTTTTTTTAATTTCCATTGGAATTGGACTGTTAAGTTTTTTCCTTGGTTTAGGAATTGGTGAAGGGTACAAAATCGCAGAAAAAATTAAGTCGAATAAACTGCAATACGAACAAAAACTCACCTTTAACACAGGAGAAACAGAAACTATTTTTTTGATCGATGTGAATAGTGCTTACTATTTTTATCTGACTCCAAAAAACAATGCCATCAAAGTTGCCCCTCTGGGAGCCATTAAGAATATCGAATTAACGCGCTTAGAATCTACAAAATGAAAAATGCCATTCTGATTCTACTTTTTATTTTTATTTCTTGTACCAATACAAAAGAGCAACATCAAAAAATAATCGTTATTCAACCTTTAGGAGATTTCAATATTGAACAAGCAAAAAGTGTCTTCAATAAAATCAAAACGATTAACCCTAATATTATTTTAAGGAAAAATATACCTTTTCCAAAAAACTCTTACTACAAACCCAGAAACAGATATAGGGCTGATAGTATTATTAAAACCATCAAAAACAATGTTGGTCAAGATACCGTAATTGTGGGTTTATCAAACTGCGACATTAGCGTTACCAAAGGTAAAAACAAGGATTGGGGCGTTATGGGTCTAGGCTATCATCCAGGCAAATCCTGTGTGGTTTCTGATTTTAGACTGAGCAAAAGAAACAAAGAAGTACAATTCTATAAAGTTGTTTTGCATGAGTTAGGTCACACCGAAGGCTTGCCTCATTGTCCTGTAAAAACATGCTTAATGAGAGATGCTGAAGGAAAAAATCATTTAGATAAAGAAACCGCCTTTTGCTTAAAATGTAAAAATTATTTAACTAAAAAAGGGTGGAACCTAAACAGCCCTACAACTTGAAATCTCAAAATACACTATTCAATTAACCAAAAACCAACATAAAATGAGCACCAAAAAATACAGCGAAATGACTACTGAAGATTTAGTTAAAAGCGAGAAAATTTCAAAATCAGCCGCTTATGCATTTACCATCCTTTTACTTTTATTATTTATCTCTAACATTTATCTTGCTTTTTTAAAAGGATTCAGTGCTGTTCAAATTGTCCCTATTGCCTTGCTGCCACTACTTATTTTCAGTTTTAAGACTTTAAAAGACATCCAGACTGAATTGAAATCCAGAGAGAAATAAGCCCCAATACTATTGCCTGATCGCATGAGGGATAGAAGTGAAAATCCTTTTGTGTCTGCAGTGGCTGATACAAAAGGATTTTCACGTCAGTTCACTTCGCTCGTGCGCAACGGATAGCCCGACCTACTTTTTCAGTGGGGCATGTCCATAGCTTCGACTTCGCTCAGCCTGACTAAAATGAGCGAAATCAAAGTTCTTTTCGGCATTAAAAGGGCTTCGACTTCGCTCAGCCCGAAAATAGATTTACATCATATCGATATACCTGTCATGGTATCCTAATAAATATAAAACTCCGTCAAGACCCAGACTTGAAATTGACGTTGCTGCATTTTCTTTTACTTTTGGTTTGGCATGAAAAGCGATTCCTAAACCTGCTAAATTGATCATTGGTAAATCATTGGCGCCATCTCCAACCGCAATGGTCTGGTTGATGTGAATTCCTTCTTTGTCGGCGATTGCTTTTAGGTATTCGGCTTTCTTTTGGCCGTCTACAATATCGCCTATATATTTTCCGGTAAGTTTACCGTCTTTTATCTCTAATTTATTGGCATGAACGTAATCGATGCCTAATTCTTTTTGAAGATACTCTCCAAAATAGGTAAATCCTCCAGACAAAATTGCAGTTTTGTATCCATAATATTTCAGGGCTTTCATTAAGCGATGCGCTCCTTTTGTAATCGGTAAATTGACGGCTACATTCTGCAAAACATCTTCGCTCAATCCTTCGAGCAATGCCATACGCTGTTTGAAACTTTCGTTGAAATCAATCTCTCCATTCATTGCTGATTCTGTGATGGCTCTAACCTGATCTCCTACTCCGTTCAGCTCGGCCAGTTCGTCGATCACTTCAGTCTGAATTAAAGTAGAGTCCATATCGAAGCAAACCAAACGCCTGTTTCGTCTGTAAATATTATCTTCCTGAAAGGATATATCCACATTTAACGTTCTGGAAATTTCCATAAAACTTGCTGTCATGTCAATCTTATTAACGATCTCTCCGGTCACGGACAATTGTATGCAGGAACGAGGGTATTCTTCCAGATCTACAATAGAAGTTCTTCCTGTTAATCTTATAATAGAATCAATATTCAGATTTTGGGCTGACATTATTTTGGTTACGGCAGCCAATTGAGAAGCGGCTAGTTTTTCGCCCAAAATATTGATGATATAACGTTGTTTGGATTGTGATTTCACCCACTTTTCGTAATCCTCGATAGAAATTGGAATAAATTTTACTTTAATTTCTAATTCATAAGCTTTGAACAATAAATCTTTTAAAACGGGGCCGGAAGAGGAACCTGCCTGAATTTCGAATAAAATTCCCAGAGAAAGTGTATCATGAATATCGGCCTGACCAATATCTAAAATATTTGCATCGTAAGTTGCCAATACAGCGGTTAAACCTGCTGTTACTCCTATTTTATCATGTCCTGAAACTTTTAATAAAATAATCTCTTTATCTTCTGTTGCCATTTTATGTTTATTGATTTTACGAAGCGACAAAAATCGACAATCTAATGTTGATAAAAAAGGATATTGCTTGTTTTTTAAAGAGAAAAAGCACCTAATACTGTGCTTTTTGGAGTAATTTAACAATAATGTTCAGGGATTGGAATAACCTAACTTTTTCAATCTCTGAATTGTTTTTTTATCACAGATTTCAAGGATTAAAATGGTGAATCCCTGAAATCTTTTGTATGGTGATAAAATATAAGAAGTTGTTTTTAACCTGCCTGGTTTTCATCAAAGTTTACCATCCAGCTTACATCAAACTTATCTTTGAACATTCCAAAATAAGCTCCCCAAAAGGTTTTTGCCATTGGCATATAAACAGTTCCTCCTGCTGAAAGTCCGTTAAAAATACGGTCTCCTTCTGCTGCACTGTCCACATTTATAGAGATGGAGAAATTCCCTCCAAAAGTTACGTCTCCGGATTGCTCACTGCTATCACTTCCCATCAGAATGGTGTTTCCAATTGGCAATGAAACGTGCATGATTCGATTAGCATCTTTTTCAGATACCGGACCACATCCTTCTTCACCTGCCGGCATTTCATTAAATCTTCCAAGAAATGGAAATTCTCCTCCAAAAACGGATTGATAAAACAGAAATGCTTCTTCACAATTTCCGTTAAAAATTAAATAAGGGTTTACTGCTGTTGCCATGATATTTGTTTTTTTGTTTGTTGTTTGTTTTTATTTTTCTGAGAGTTCTTTAGCGGTCTCCAGCCCTTTTGGAAATGCTTCCTTAAAATAATCGATGTATTTTTCCACTACATCTACCTGCGCTACCAAATCAGTAAATTCGTCATCGGCTGTTAATCGATACGTTTCCATGGCACCTGTCCACTTTTTGGTTTCTTCGTCAAGAGGCAATTCTTTAAAGTCTTTGATTTCGCCTATATGTTTAAAAGCCATATACTCGTTCGGAATTTTCGTTTCAATGACACTATTCATTCCTTCTCCGTTTGGAGACAAGAAATGTATTTTATCGCCCTGATTCCATTCACTTATGGCGTATGAACCTTCGCAAAAAGATCCCGTCCACTTCTTATACGTTTCCTCGTCCCATAAAACTGCCCAGACTTTTTGTACCGGGGCTTTAATTCTGATTTTAAATTCTAAAGTTTCCATACTATGATAGTTTACTAAAATCCATAAATAATATGTTCCAACGATGACCGTCTAGATCTGCAAAGCCACAGCCGTACATCCATCCCTGACTTTCTGACGGTGGAGCAAAAACAGTTCCTCCGGCTTCTTTAACTTTCTTTGCCAGTTCATCTACTTCAGCAGTACTTTCAGCATCAATCGAGATCAGAACTTCTGTACTTGTCTTAGTATCTGTCAGTTGATTATGAGAAAAACTGGCAAACAATTTTTCTTCAAAAAGCATTACTACAAATTTTCCTTCTCCAATCACCATACAAGTTGACTTTGGTGTGTCGTGTTCTTCATTAAAAGAGAATCCTATTTCCGAAAAAAAAGCCTTTGATTTTGCCACCTCTTTTACCGGCAAATTCAGCCAAATTTGTTTTGTCATTCTAACTCTTTTTAAAATTAAATTCTATCTCTGTGATGTCAGTCATCACCTTTGTCACTTTGCTTCTTTGAACCTTTGAGCCTAAAAAAACTAATTACTTTCGGTATAACTTTTAAAATTATCCATGATGGCTTGCCAGCCTCCGCGCTGCATTTCTTCAGGGTTTTCTGTTTCGGGATCAAATTTTTCAATTACCTCAACTCCGCTTGGTGTTTCTTTAAAAGTAATTTCAACCTTTCTTCCATCTTCTAAAATGTATTCAATAGCTTTATTCTGCTCTACTACAGTGTACTCCCCTCCAAAATCAAAACTCATACTGCCGTCTTTTGCAGCCATAGTCGATGTAAATTTCCCTCCAACTCTCAGATCATTTTCAGCATGAGGTGTATGCCAGTCCGGAGAAGCAAAATTCCATTTTGTAATGTGTTCCGGTGCTGTCCAAAATTCCCAAACTTTGTCTACTGATGCATTAATCGTGTTTTGTACTGTTATCATTTTATTTCTTTTTTTTAGTTATACTTTTAAAATTGGTTCTTGTTTCGTTTTTTATTTAGTTATTTTCAACATACTCTTTAAAACAGTCAATCACGGCCTGACACCATTGCTGCTGCATTTCTTCAGGATTCTCTGTTTCGGGTTGAAATATTTCGGTGAGAATGACTTTATCACTACTTGCTTCAAAATGAACACTTCCGGTTCTGTTATCAGATAGTTGATACTCTATTTCTGAAAAAGTTTCCACCCTCGTATAAACTCCTTCAAAATCAAAAGTGGCAGTTCCGTCTTTCGCAGCCATCGTATATTTGAATTTTCCGTCAACTCGCAAATCATTTTCAACCTGAATAGTATGCCAATCTTCCGAAGGGAAATTCCACTTTACAATATGTTCTGGTGTTGTCCAAAACTCCCAGACTTTGTCTATGGCCTCCTTAATTATGTTTTGTACGGTTATCATTGTTTATTTACTAAAATCAAAGATGTTTCTTTATAAAATTACAAATTATTTAAAGCAAATTTAGTTTTTTAGCATTAGCTTTAAGTTACATTAAAAGTCATTTTTAGGGTCATTTAAGACAAAATACTTACTTTTGTAACCTATCATTTTTCCAAAAACCAATGCAATCATGACTAAGAAAGTAGGATTAATTGTTCCGCACGACTATAAATTACTAAGTATAGCAGCTATTTTAGAAGTTTTTGAAACCGCCAACAAACTTGCTAAAGAAGACGAAAAGCCTTTTGAGATTATGGTATTTCAATTGACAGAACAGATCAAAGAAGCAAATTTGTTCGGCTATAAAGTAAATCCGGTTGAAGATTCAACAACAATCCTTGAACTTATCCTGATTCCGGCTTTTACTACGGATAATATGAGCGAAATGATCGCAAAAAACAAAAACTTTATTCCATGGCTAAAAAAGCACCATCAATCCGGTGCCGAGCTGGCCAGTTTTTGTACGGGTGCCTTTTTATTTGCCGCATCCGGTTTGCTTAACGAAAAGTTGGCCACAACTCATGTCGATGCCTGCAGTGCTTTTACCAAAGCGTTCCCACTTGTAAAATTGAAACCCGAAGAAACTTTAACGGCCGACGGTAGTTTGTATACCAGCGGAGGCTCTACCTCAACGTTTCACCTGTTGATTCTTTTGGTTCAGAAATACTGTGGAAATGAGATTGCAGTTCAGATTGCAAAGATTTTTTCGATTGATTTAAACCGATACAAACAGAGTTATTTCAGCACCTTTAGACCCAATCATTTGCACAATGATACTTTGGTTGCCATGCTGCAGCAAAAAATAGAAAGTCAGTATCATACAATCGAAAAACTGGAAGAAATCACCAAAGACATTCCTACCAGTACCCGAAATATGACGCGTCGTTTCAAACAGGTTACCGGCATCCCACCTATTGAATACCTGCAAAATATAAGAGTTGAAAGTTCAAAGAAATATCTGGAACAAACGCAGCTTTCGATTTCTGAAATTATTGAGAAAACGGGCTATAATGATCCGAAAGCCTTTAGGAAAGTTTTTTATAAAATGGTAGGCATGAAACCTATTGAGTATCGGGAGAAGTTTAGGGTGCAGTAATTATTTCAGAGTCCTTTTCAAAAGTTTTTCTGGTGTGCTATTGTCCCAATGATAATGCTGCCTTCTCAATGAAGAATCAATTTTTACCGTTGACTGATACTGTTCCAACCAAACTTTTTCTTTGTCAACAGCAATAGATTTCTCCGTTTTTTCCTTTTCTTTCTTTTTTACTAAAAGCCAATGAGTTACCAAAATCGGAAGCCCTAAAACAATTAAAACAATGGCAAATTTTTTAATATCCTTCACACAAATCCATTTTTGCAAATGTAGGAAAAAAATTATAACAAATAAATTAACTTAGAAAGTTCTTTTCTTCACCAAAAAACCTGTTCGAATTAACGAACAGGTTAAGAAACTTATAAATAAGAATTTAATATGTTATAAACACCCCCTCATCTCCTTTAAGAATATAATCAAAAGAGAGTATTCTGCCATCTATTAAATAGAAATATTCAACTGGTTTATTTTTACTTATTAAAATAAAAATTTTATCAGTATCTCTAGAAAAAAAAACTTTATCATGCTTATAGTCTTTATAGCCTACCACATAAAAATCTTCTGAATTTAAGAGCACTTTTTTATCTTCTTTTATCTTTTTCAAATGTTTACTAAGTATCTCTATTCGGTCATCTAAAGAATACTTTACATCAGAGTTTACTGTTTCAAAACAGATAAAATTATCTGCAATAAATCTCGTCGATCTCTCTTCAAAAAAAACAGATTTCACAAAATTAGTTACCATGTCAGTCTCATTTATTTTATTCTGACATGCAATAGTCGGTGTTTTTAATAATAACACGACAACTAAAAACATACATTTATTTATTTTCATTTAGCAACCTCCTTTCTTTTTTGACGAAATTCTCTTTCTACAATATTACATTACTAAAAAACTATAAAAGTATAATCTTCGGAACCAGCTTTTTGGAACCCAAAAAAAGACACTATTTTATCTTTTTCGATTAAAAAATACTGAGGAGCACCATTCCTTAGATCAACTTTATAAATTTCCTTCCTTTTGTCTTCTACTAGATTTTTGAATTTAATTTTAGCAGTCTCAGGAAAAGAATTATAAGACGAGATAAAAAAATTATTTTCCATTATATCTTTTTTTAATAAAAAGAAATTTCCCTTTTCTTCATTAGCCAGATTACGAAAGTCCATCACCATATATACACCTTTCTTGCATTGATCTGCATCAGAACATTTAATATATCTAGCAACTATTTCTTCCGGATCAATATCATTAATATATAATGCTTTATAAAAATCTCTTATCAGCTTTATTTCATTATTCTCTTGACCATATGAATCTACCGAATAACCAAGAAACAGAACTAGTACTAAACTTAGACATTTCATTTGTTATAGTTTAAATTATCAATTACAATCTCCTTTTCTCTGTGGAGCATTGCTTTTAGTTGTCGTTTTTGTCGTATTTAGAAAATTACCATTTCTAACATCTTCGCCTAAATTCCCTGGAGATGTACCATTAAAAGTAAAACTAGAGGCCTTTGTTGAAGGAAGATTAATCCCTCCTAATTTACCAACAGCAATACCAAAATCAGTACAAGCATAACTATTTTGCATAATCTTTATCGCTACTTAAAAATATTAACTTTAAGTAATTGGAAAGTTCAGATACCAAACCCATTTATTATTTACTTTCTTATAAACTTTCACTGTAGTAGCA
>NZ_AMYW01000025.1:0-84170 GCF_000335775.1 Flavobacterium sp. WG21 | reverse complement strand
GAGCTTTTTTTATTTTATTTTCGATATATAATTGTAATCCCTAAAACAACGGCCACTATTGCCAAAAATACTAAATGATCGTCTATTGGCACTATGTCCGGATCGTTTGGATCATCTGGTGGAGGCGGTATAGATTGTGCCAAAGCACTCAAACCACTTATCAAGGTCAGGCAAACTGTAAAAAAAACGGTCTTTATTGTCTTCATAATTTTAACATGCTGCAAAACAGCAAGGTAGGTTGTTAAACTTATTTTTATCTACTACAATTCTCACAAAAACAGGGGCTTACAGCGAATTGTGCGACAAATGTATAAGATTTTTATAGAACCACAAGGTTTAAAACAAAAAAAGCAAAACAAAAATAATCTGCCCATTTTACCGTAAGAATAAACCTTAAAGTATCAATCCTCCACTGCTATTTACGTATATTCCTGTCTGTTAGTTTTCTATTTCCACAAATCAAAACTCCTTTTTTATCACAATAAATCCGGATTGCGTGATTTACGAAAAAAATACATCCGTTTTAGTTCATTACACTGTTATTTCGCAAAACTAACTACTCTAAAACACGAGCAACTGCTTTCTATTCAAAAAACCAGATATTAACCACAAATAACCTCCCATTACACACCAATTACAGTTATTACAATAGCTCGTTAAAAGCAAGACTAAAGCGATACTTTTGCCCTATATAAAACAAAAATTTGAGTCTATTTCTAATCAAAGTAAGTTTTAAACCGCGTTTTTTTTGAATTCTAAATCAGGGAACAAATCAGCTATTATCAGAAGACAAAAACACCTGATTTAAAGAAAACTAACTCAATTCCGACAACTTAACTTATGTCTTTTTATAGTAAGTTTTTTTTATTTAAAAAAGATTCATATACAAAGAAAAACCGAAAAAAGTTCATTTACATTTTTGCTTGCTTAGCCCCTAAAAGCAAACAATTAACTTAAATCTATTATCTAATGAGGAAAACTGCTATTATACTGCTTCCATTGTTATTCTTTTTGCAACTGTCAATTGCCCAATCACAGATTAAAAAGGAAAAACTGAAAGAGTTTCGTAAAAGTGCGAAATGGAAAGAAATGATGAAGGATCCTAATGCAAACTTCAATGAAACTAATGTTGCTTTTAATGAATTTTGGAAAGGAAAACCCAATCCGTTAGAATTGATGGAGGGAGAAGAAGAAGCGTTGGAAGAATTAAAAGAAAGATCATTCATTTCCAGACTCTTTAAAAGCAATAGAACACTAAAAAAAGAATCGCTTCAGTACGCCGAAGATTTTAAGAAATTTAAATTTTGGAGAATCCAAAGCGAAGGTTTTGTAAAATCTGACGGAAGGGTAATGACTCCCGATGAAATTCAGGAGATGGTCCAACAGGAACTACAAAGCAGGCAAAAAAAATAAAAATAATTCCCCGATAATCTTAAAATAATCTATGCAAACAAATCTACGTATTGCAGTGTTACTTGTATGCTTTCTTTTCTTTAACGGTACAAGTGCTCAAACCCCTATTCCTAATTGGAAAAACATTGGACCAATAGCCTTTCCGGAGAAAACCATTGGTCAGGTACACGGTATTGGACGATGTAGTCAAATTAAATTTCACGCTACAGATCCTAACAAAATGTATGTTGCCAGTGCTTCAGGGGGATTGTATCAGAGTAATGATAAAGGCCTTAACTGGAAATCATTAGGAACCGATCAGGTTGTTAAGGCACAATCTGCCTCCATCGCCGTAGATCCTACCAACGATCAGGTGATGTATTGGGGAACAGGTGATGCAAATTATTCTTATAATGGTTTGGGTGTCTATAAAACGATCAATGGAGGAGCCACCTGGACAGTATCTAATGCCGGAATGGGCAATCGATTGGTTATACACATGCTTTTTCTTCCTACGGATAACAATACAATCATTGCAGCTACCAATAACGGCATCTATAAATCGACAGACGCGGGTGCTAACTGGACCTTAAAATCTGTTCCGGGTATTGAAGTTCAGGATATCTGTTACAAACCGGACACAAACGGTCAGACAATTTATGCAACAGCTTCTAAAAATTTTTATCGTTCTCTTGATGCCGGAAACAGCTGGACTGAAATCACTTCTCCAGCCTTTGTATTTGGAGCTAACGGAACAAGAGTATCCGTTTCTGAAGCCGATCCAAATGTTGTTTATGTTGCCCATGTTGGCGCTAATTCTATAGGAGAAATTTACAGATCAACAGATGGAGGAAGTACCTTTACAAACATGCGTACGACCACGGAATGTCTTGCCGGATATTCGGCAACTGAAAGTGGCCAGGGAGATTATAATTTTGATTTTGAAGTCAATCCTGTTAATTCAAATGAGCTTTATGTATGTGCTCATGTGATATGGCGTTCTACAGATGCGGGTGTTACATGGGTACAGCAACAATTATCATGGGCTTCAGATCTTCATACTGACCAACACCATATTGTATTTGATCCTTATGTTAGCGGTCAACTCTGGAATGCCAACGATGGCGGAGTCTGGAGCAACACCACTAACGGAACAGGCCCCTGGACCCCAAAATCTGACGGTATAGCAGCCACCGAAATTTATCGTGGTACTCTTTCCAAAACGAATAGAAATCTACTCTATATAGGGACACAAGATAATGGTGGATTTTACTCTAACAACGGTACCTTTTATAATGACAGAGGGGGCGACTTTGGTCCGTATATGTGGTTTGATTATTCAAGTAATTTTTACTATGACTCAAACGGATATAAAAACCCTTATCCTTCGGGTTCTAGCGTAAGCTTAAATCTACCACAAACTCCATCGGGCGGAAGATTTGCTTTCACTCCAGAAAATGCCGATATTGCTTACCACGCCAATGCCGGAAAAATTTATCGTTGCCTGAACCTAACTTCAGCTTCTCCTTCCTGGACACTTATTTACACCGTACCGTCCGGCACTGTAAAAGACCTTCAGATAGATCCCGGTAATGCAGATCGTTTGTATGTATTTACAGATTTACCCGCATTATTTAGATCGGACAATGCAAGGACTGATGCTTCTTTTGTTCAGACAACACTTCCTTCTACGTCCACTAATGGCTCTGTAGCTCCTATACCCAATTCAGATGTTTTATACTTAGGGCTTGGAAATACCATTTATCGCTCTGCAGATAAAGGAACAACATGGACAGCTACAAAAGGATTTCCTACAGCACAAGTGCAAAAGGTGTTAGCTGATAGTAAAAGCACGAATGAGGCTGTCTATGCTTCTTACTCCCTTGGCGTTTATTATAAGGACAATACTAAACCATACTGGATAAATTACTCTTCGGGTCTTCCTATAATTTGCTCGATAACAGATATGGACATTTATAATGATGGTATTTCTGAAGGTATATTGAATGTTTATTATTATGGAAGAGGGGTATGGCAAAGTGATCTGGTTCCTCCCCCGAGTAACATTACGGTTGCTATGACTTCGCCTGTCAACAATACAACATTTAGCAGTCCTGCTACTATCAACCTCAATGCAACAGCCTCCGTAAACTCAGGAACTATTAGTAAAGTAGAATTCTATAACGTAACTACGTTACTAGGCACAAGTGTGTCTTCTCCCTATACTTATTCATGGAGTGGAGTATTGTCAGGAAAATACGACCTGACTGCTGTAGCTTATGATAATCTGGGGAATAAGAAAAGTTCTGCCTTAGTAACTGTTACGACGACTTTTGTATGTAATAAAGTCACGGGAACTCCCTTTGGGACTTCTCCCTGGACAACAGGTTCTGAATATGATAAAGCATTTGACGGAGATATAAATACAAATTTTAGTGCTAGTTCATCTAGTTCAGGTTACACCGGATTAGATCTTGGAACAGCAAAAGTGGTTACAAATGTCAGATATTATCCAAGAACGTCACAAGCAATAAGGATGACAGGTGGAAAATTTCAAGGTTCCAATACGTCTACTTCCGTTGGTTTTGTAGATCTGTATACCATCCCAACCCAGCCAACTTATGCCTGGCAGGACGTTAGTATACCTAACAGTACTGCCTACAGATATTACAGGTATTTATCTCCGGCCGGTGGTTATTGTGATGTAGCGGAGATTGAGTTCTGTGCTTCTAATGAGCTTCCAGCAGTAAACATTACGACACCACTCAATAATGAACTTTACACTACTACTCTTGCGAATATAAACATTACGGCAGCTGCATCTGATATAGATGGCTCGATAAGTAAAGTCGAATTTTATCAGGGTACCACTTTACTTGGCACTGCTACATCAAGTCCTTATTCGTTTAACTGGACAGGAGTTCCTGGCGGTACTTATCAACTTTATGCAAAGGCTTATGATAATCTAAATGCTGTAGCCATTTCCCCTAATATTACTGTGGTAGTGGGAAATCAAAACCCAACAGTCTCCATTATTTCACCTGACGATTATGCAGTCTTTAAGAATCCTGCAACTATTACTATTTATGCCACAGCCTCTGACTCTGATGGCACTATCAGTAAAGTGGAGTTTTACGATGGCACCACTCTGTTAGGGACTTCAGCAACCAGCCCATACAGTTATAATTGGAGAAATGCCCCAATAGGAACTTACACGCTCTCTGCTAAAGCGTATGATAATAGCGGTGGAACTACAGACTCTTCCCCTATAACTGTTAATGTTACTTTTCCTTGTTCTCCGCTTTCAGGCAGCTCTTTTGGTACTGCTCCTTATTACTCATATTCTACATATGATAAAGCATTTGACGGAGACCTAAGTACCACTTTTCAAGCCAGTACAACTAATAATGGTTATACCGGATTAGATTTTGGAACAGCAAAAGTTGTTAAAGGGATACGCTTTTATCCAAGAGCAACTAGAGAAAGTAGAATGACAGGAGGAAAATTCCAAGGGAGCAATGTTGCTGATTTCAGTATTGGGGTAGTGGATCTATACACTATTCCTTCCGTTCCTATTCTGGGATGGAACGAGGTTACTGTTTCCAATGGCACTGCATTCAGATATGTAAGATACTTATCTCCTGCGGGTGGATATTGTAATGTAGCGGAAATTGTTTTTTGCGGGTTAGACAATATGCCAAAAATAAACGTTACTGCTCCTGTTAATGCAGCTACTTATAACGCTCCTGCAACAATTAATATTACTGCCGATGTAGAGGGTTCCGTAAGCAAAGTGGAATACTATATAGGAGCTTCTTTAATTGGCACATCCACTAACAGTCCCTACAATTATAATTGGACAGGAATAGGTACCGGAGCGTACACTCTTATAGCAAAGGCTTATGACTATAATGGGTTGGTTATTTCTTCCGCTCCCGTAAACTTTACTGTCACTAATAACATTGCTCCAACAGTAAGCATTACCACTCCGGCCGATAATGCAATATATACCGCTCCAGCCTCTTTCAATATATCAGCTACAGCTAACGATAGCGACGGAAACATAAACAAAGTAGAATTCTACAATGGCACTACCTTGTTAGGAACCGTTAATGCAAGTCCGTATACTTTCAACTGGAAAAACATAGCTGCCGGAACGTACAACTTAACTGCTAAAGCTTACGATAATAATGGAATAGCTACCTCTTCTTCTGCTGTTTCAGTCAAAGTAAACCAACTACCAACAGTAAACATTACCGCTCCAGCCAACAATACAATTTATGCTGCTCCGGCCACTTTCGATATTTCAGCCACGGCTAATGATACCGACGGAAGTATAGACAAAGTAGAATTCTACAATGGCTCTACCTTGTTAGGAACCGTTAATGCAAGTCCATATACTTTCAATTGGAAAAACATAGCTGCCGGAACATACACCTTAACTGCCAAAGCTTACGACAATAATGGAGATGTTGCCGCTTCTTCTGCTGTTTCAGTCAGAGTAAACCAGCCACCCATAGTAAGTATTACCACTCCGGCCGACAATGCAATTTATGTTGCTCCTGTCACTTTTGATATATCCGCCGCAGCTAAAGATGCCGACGGAAATATAAACAAAGTAGCATTCTATAATGGCGCTACACTTTTAGGAACCGTTAATGCTAGTCCGTATATTTTCAATTGGAAAAACGTAGCTGCCGGAACGTACACATTAACAGCCAAAGCTTATGATAATGATGACGATGTTACCACTTCTTCTGCAATTGCAATTACAGTAAATACCCCTGTCAATCAATCACCTTCAGCAGCCATTACTGCTCCTGCCAATAATACTGTATTTACTGCTCCTGCAAGTATTACTATCGATGCTATAGCAACCGATTCTGATGGTACAATATCTAAAGTAGAATTCTATAACGGAGGATCTTTATTAGCAACTTCAACAACTAGTCCCTATACCTACAATTGGAAAAATGTACCTGTGGGGACTTATGCCATAACGGTAAAATCATATGATAATGCAAATGTAACAGCAACATCAGCCGTGGTAAACCTGGTCGTTACTAATAATCAGGCTCCTACAGTAAGAGTCACTTCTCCTGTTGACAATACTACATTCATTGCTCCCGCAACTGTTACAATCAATGCTGAAGCAGCCGATTCTGACGGAACAATTTCTAAAGTAGAATTCTATAACGGAACAACTTTATTATCAACTTCGACAAACAGCCCGTATACCTACAATTGGAAAAATGTGGCTATGGGAACTTATGCTATAACGGCAAAATCATATGATAATACAAATGCAACGACAACATCTTCTGCCGTAAACATAGTTGTTACTAATAATCAGGCTCCGACAGTAAGAATTACTGCTCCCGTTAATAATACTACATTCATTGCTCCTGCAAGTATTACAATAAATGCCGCAGCAGTCGATTCTGATGGAACAATTTCTAAAGTAGAATTCTATAACGGAGCAACTTTATTATCGACTGCAACAACCAGCCCGTATACATACAATTGGGAAAAGGTATCTGCGGGAACTTATCAGATAGTAGCAAAGGCTACAGACAATACCGGAAACGTGACCAGCTCGGCTCCTGTAATTATTGTTGCGAAAACAAACCCAACTATTAGTATGATTTCTTCTTCTGAAAATAATCAGGTGGTAGACACTGGAAAGGACCTTTTATTCACTTTCAATGTTACTGATCCTGATGCTGTATTATCATACATTATCATTAAAGACAATGGGGAAATAATTTCTACAATAAATAAATCTCCTTATTTATCTGTTCTTACTAACATAAGTTCGGGAGACCACTATTTCACAGCCATCGCTGTTCTTGAAAATGGTACCGAATATACATTTGCAAATTTGAATATAGTGAGCAAAAATTGCAAAAGTATGGCATGGAATATTTCAACTGATTATTTAATTGGAGATCAGGTAATCTATCAAGACATTATTTACAGAGCCTTGATAATTAACAAAAACAAACAACCTAATCAGGACCAATCCACTTGGTCTAAGATAGGAATCTGTGAAAATCTGGCAGTTGAAAATCCTCCTGTACTTAAACCTAAATACATCTTATACCCAAATCCGTGTACTACACATTTCAACATCAAATTTATTGATTGTGCCGGAAAGAGTTTTTACTATAGCATAATGGATGTAAACAGCAGAATCGTTAGAGAGCAAAAAAGCGAACCTATCAACAATGACATATTTGAGAAAGAAGTAACCATTCAGGGATTACCTTCCGGAACTTACATTGTACACATTCATTTAAATGAGAAGATATATAGTGAAAAAATAATTATCATAGAAAAGCCTTCTATGTACAAGAAAAAGAAATAATGCTTTTTACTCTCCTTTTATGTTACACAGAAAACAATAATTAGCATTCATAGATTTTATAGGAGTTATGTAATCCTAACACTCTATAATACCATATCAACACCTTTTCTGTTCAAAAGAAAATTTCAAACTAATTTAATATTACATGAAAAAAACATATTTTTTAATAGTATTCTTTGGTGCTATTACAGCTTATTCGCAACAAATTTTGGACACTACAGAGCCTAAAAAATTAAAAGAGATACATATCATTACAGAACGCTACTCCAAGTCGACTCAGGATGTTAAACACATTTCGCGAAAGGAAATAGAGTTTCAAAAAAACCAAAACACTGCCGATTTACTAGCCAACACAGGTACCGTATCTGTTCAGAAATCGCAACAAGGCGGAGGAAGTCCCGTTTTAAGAGGATTTGAAGCCAATAAGATTCTGCTTCTGGTGGATGGAATCAGAATGAACAACCTTATTTACAGAGGAGGACATCTACAAAATATAATTACTGTTGACGAAAATTCATTGGAACGAATTGATGTTCTTTTCGGACCCGCATCTACCATTTTTGGGAGCGATGCGTTGGGTGGCGCCATCAATATGAGAACCAAAAACCCCATGTTTCTGTCCCAAACGGATAACAAAGTGTTTTCAGGAAATGCAATGGTAAGATACAACAGTGCCAATACAGGATCAACACAGTATTTTGATTTTAATTTTGCAGGCAAAAGATGGAGCTCTCTATCCTCTTTCTCGTATAATGATTACGGCGATTTGAGAATGGGAAGCAATCCTAAAGGAAAAAATGAATCTTTTGGCGAGCGTCCTCAATATGTTGAAACTACAAACAATGTAGATTATTTGGTGCAGAATAAGAATCCACTTATTCAAAAGTTTTCCGGATATAAGCAATATAATGTCATGCAAAAGATACTTTTTCAACCAGATGAATATACACAGCACAGCTTGAATCTTCAATATTCGACTTCTTCAGATGTGCCAAGATATGATCGTCTTACAGATCCATCAGGTACGGGGTTGAAACATGCTGTTTGGAATTACGGTCCGCAGAAAAGATTTCTTTCAGCTTATAAATTTTCGAAACAAAAGGCCTTGTTCAACAGTGATATGAATCTTGGAATGAGCTATCAAAACATTGAAGAAAGCAGAATCTCAAGAAAATTTAACGATGATAAAACTAAAAGTCAGGTCGAAAAAGTAAATGTATTTGCTTTTAACGCAGATTTCAGAACGAAACTAGGCAAGGGTGACTTTCTTTACGGAACCGAATTCTTTTATGATAATCTAAATTCGACTGCTACCAGTTCAAACCGCATCACCGGTATTGTGTCTCCAACAGATACTCGTTACCCAAACGGTATAAATCATACCTTTAGAGCAGATGTTTTTGCAACTTATAATGAAAAAATAAACGAAACTACTTTCTATAATTTGGGGATTCGTACCGGTTATTCTTCCTTAAAAAGTACTATTGCTAATAATTCTTTTTTCCGACTTCCATATGATGTCATCGAGCAGAGTAACTTCACATACAGCGGTACTGCCGGAATGGTAAAGAATATTCAGAGTACTAAATTGGTTTTCAATTTGGCTTCGGGCTACAGAGTCCCAAACGTGGATGATTTAGGAAAGCTTTTCGAATCAGTGCCCGGAACCTTGATTGTACCTAATCGAAATATTGCTCCTGAGAAATCAGTAACAGCCGATTTTACTGTAGCATTTGGGCAGGGAAAGAGAATTCAGTTTGACAATACGGTTTATTATACCCGTCTTTTTGATGCCATTGTTACCGATCATTTTTTGTACAATGGACAAAGTTCGGTGATATACGAAGGAGTGCAAAGCGAGGTCTTTGCCATGCAAAATAAAGGGAATGCTTATGTAGGCGGTTTTTCTTCCACCCTGAAAATGGCCATCACAAAACCACTGGGAATTTATGGTACGGTAACTTTTACCAAAGGAGAAATAATGAACCGCACGGGGAATACTCCATTGGATCATATCTCTCCAATATATGGAAAAGCAGGATTGAAATATGAAAATAAAATAATACTTCTGGATTTCTATACATTATTTAATGGCAAGAAAGATATAAGCGATTATTCTACAAATGGTGAGGACAACCAAAAATATGCTCCAAAAGGAGGTATGCCGTCATGGCAAACCTTTAATTTCAAAACATCCTTTATGGTCGATAAAAATATTTCGCTTTATGCCGGAATTGAGAATATTTTAGACCTACAGTACCGTGTTTTTGCATCGGGTATCAATGCATCGGGCAGAAATATATCTGTGGCAGCAAAATATCGCTTCTAGTATAAAATTCTCATTTCTGTTTTTACAAATCTAAACTCCTTTCCTTACAAAAAAAGGTTTGCATTATTCAACAAAAGGGATGTGTTGTAAAATACAAAAAGACCGTTTCGGATAATGAGACGGTCTTTTTAAAAGCTATTTAAAGGTTAATTCTCTGTACAATATTCTTCCAGATTGGTTAAATATTTTAGATGGAGGTATTTCATTTTTTCATTAAGTACACCCACAGGTCAAATTAGTATTTAAAATTTATAGTTTAGACCTGCACTGATAATTCCTCTATGTCCAAATCCTGCTTCTACAAATCCCCCAAGTTTTTTACCTACGCGAAGACCTGCAGGATTAACCTGAAAAGCAAAATCTACATTATTGTCTTTAACGGCTGGTTTGTTAGGTTCTGTGCTTGTATATCTGTCCAGAATAACACCTGCAGCAGCGGAACCGTAAAAATCCAACCATTCTGTTTTTATGTAACTAAACGATAACGTAGGCATGACCATAAAATAGTTATTGGTTCTCTTAGCAATAAGTATGTTGTTTTTGTCGCTTTGTTTGGTTTGTTCCTGTTGAAAAGCGACATCACCACCTAATCTTATTCGTTCAGTGATCTGATATCGATACCCCAAACCAAAATTTCCGGAAGAAGTTGTCTCAGAATTTAATTTTTGCCCCAGAATTGCAGAAGATAATGCATTTGAAAAACCTTCTACAAAAGTCATTGGTATACCATCGCTATAGGTTAGATTTACTTCATGTTTACCGATTTCTTGTGCTTTTACTACAGTTGTACCGAATGTTAAAAAAATTACGCATACAATAATTGACTTTTTCATTTGTTTTAATTACTTTATAGTTAATAAATTTAAATTTGTGGCAAGAATATCTTACACTGCCTTATTACTAATACGTCAAAAAATAAAATACCCCTATTACGCTGCAATAAAAATTTAAAATCTCCCTACTTTTTATGATATGAATGAGGACCTAAAGCATTTTAAACAATTGTTCAACGAGCTTTATCAGCCCTTATGTAATCATGCCTATAAGTATCTTCAGGATAGGGATGAAAGTGAAGATGTGGTGCAGGAATTGATGATTAAAATATGGGAAACCCGCAAGGATTTACTTTCTGAAAAGAGCCTTAAATATTACCTGTATATAGCGGTTAAGAATCGGTGCATATCTATTCTGAGAAAAAAAATCTATATGCTTGACATTGACGAAATGTCTGCCGATATTGCCGAAGAAATCCAAGAAACGAAACCCTTACCAGATGCTAATCAGCTTATAGAACAGGCATTTAATGGAATTTCACCAAAATGTCTTGAAATTTTCAAACTAAGTCGTCTTGAAAAATTAAGCTATAAGCAAATTGCAGAAAAATTAGGAATATCAATAAAAACAGTAGAAAACCAGATGGGCAAAGCCATCAAACATATACGGGAGTTTGTTAAACAACATCCCAACTTAATTATTTTCTTTAAAATATGGTATTTTAGTTATTATATAGTGGGGGTTTTAAAAGAATTTGTGTTTTATTTAAAAGAGGTATAACCATGGACAGCCAAGATATTAATGTATTATTAGCAAAACATTTTTCAGGAGAAACGAAACCTGAGGAAGAAGCTGTGTTAATGAATTGGATAAAAAACAATCCTGATGAATACCTCTCGCTTAAGATTTTTTTTGCAGAAAGTCAGCCATTAGACTCTCCTCAGTTATTTGAAACAGCTAATGCCTGGAACCGCATAGCTCCAAATTTATCCTCCACAAAGACAACCGTATTTCAGCTGTACAAAAAATATCTATACGCGACAGCTGTTGCAGCCGTTTTTATTTTAATAAGCACGTTCGCTTTCTTGTATGCAAATACCGAGATAACTGTTCAGACAATTAACGGGCAGGTAAAAAGTGTCGAATTGAGTGATGGCTCAATAGTTACTTTGAACGACAATTCGAGTATTAGTTATAGAAGATTTCTGTGGAACAACCGAACTGTCCGTTTAAATGGGGAAGCTTTTTTTGAAGTAAAACATGACGAGAGCAGACCTTTTTCTGTAAATACGGGTACTCTATCCGTAAAAGTTTTAGGAACTTCTTTTGTTGTAACAACAACAGAAAAAGAAAAATCGGTAGACGTGATTACAGGAAAAGTCAAGGTTACCGCCACTCCTACTAATCAAACAGTCATTTTGGAGAAAAAACAGGCCGTTCATTACGTTTCCAACAGCTTAATTAAAAGTGACACAGCCGACAAAAACTTACTTTCCTGGAAAACAAAGTCTCTTTCTTTCGAAAATACTCCACTTCAAAAAGCCTTTGAGGATATTGAAGATTGTTATCATATTAAAATACAGGTAGAAGGCAAAATCTCTGATTCCTGCACCGTTACCACAAATTTCAAGAACGAATCCATAAAAGAAATATTGGAAGAATTCCGTTTATTGTTTGGGCTTAGTTATACACAAAAAGGCAATACTGTTTGGGTGAAAAACATATCGTGTGAAAAGTAATTCTCCCATAAATAACTGGTTAACAACTTCATTCTATTTTGTACTTTTCTTTTGTGCCGGATCTCTACAAGCACAAAAAACAAGCTTACTGGAAAAAAAGATCACTATCCAAATAGAAAATGATAGTATCGGAGCTTATATTACTGCCATTATAGCACAAGGCGCAAATTTATCCCTCAGTAATAATAAACTCAATCTTGGCAAAAAGATAAAGATCGACAAAGGAACTTATAAATTGAAAACACTTCTACATCTTCTTTTTGAAACAGAATCAGTAAAATTTCTCGAAAAAGACAATAAAATAATTATCTACACGGTTTCGCGAGCTCCTGACCCCTTTACTATTAGCGGTTTTGTTTATGCAGGCGACAGTAAAGAAGCGCTACCCTACGCTACCGTACGAGTTTTAAATACAAACATTGCTGTTAATTGTAATGATTATGGCTATTATACGCTAACATTACCCGAAAACAAGTACATCATAAATGCGAGTTATACCGGTTTTACTTCACAAACAGATACGATACTGGTAAACAAAACCATTAAAAAAAACTTCAATCTTACAATGGGACTATCCCTTGCTCCGGTTGAAGTTAAGTCATCCAAAAAACCTTTAAATGAGATTTCCAGCATAATCGATACGCAACATGTTAACGCTCTTCCCTTTCTAATGGGGCAATCAGACCCGTTAAAACTTCTTACGCTAAAACCGGGCACCTACGGCACTTCTTTAAATGTAAGAGGAGGCTCAAGCGATCAGAATCTGGTTTTATTAGACGGTGTTCCTATTTACAATTACAATCATTTTACAAGTTTGTTATCTATTTTCGATTCGCAGGCCATCAAACAAATAAGTTTTTTCAAAGGCGGCTTTCCGGCCCGTTACGAAGGAAGACTATCATCGGTCATAGATGTTAAAACAAAAGATGGCGATATGCAGTCCTACCATGGGGCCGCTAATATTGGCTTACTAACGGGTTCTGCGATGATTGAAGGACCTATCATAAAAGACAAGATGTCTTTTATGATTAGTGCGAGAAGAAGCTGGATTGATGCTTTGACCGAAGCGATTTTTGATCAGGATATTAATTTTAAATATCGGATGTATGATGCCTATTTTAAGATTAACTATTTTATTAATTCCTCCAATCGGCTTTACCTTGGTGCCTATACCGGCGGAGATCTTATTCGTGTAAATTTCTTTTCTTCCGAAGCACCTCAGCTTACCTGGAACAACAGAACACTTTCTTTGCGCTGGAACAGGGTATATAATCCCAGACTGTTTCAGAATTCGGTTCTAATGCTAAGCAACTATAACAACCAATTTGCCAATGCAGATGAGGATGGAACCAGAAAGTTTCGCATTACAGATATAGGTATCGAAAACAACCTGAATTATCACTGGTCGTCATTCCTAAATAGTGCTATAGGCTTACGAATAAATATGACCAATTTTTCCAGTAAAAATATTGAAAGAGAGCAATTGATAAAGTCACTACATTTCAAAACCTATTGGGACAATGATATAACGCTGTCTGATAAAGTTCGAATAAAAGCGGGTCTTCATTATGCAACTTTTTTAACTAAAAACAAGGTTTATAATTCTTTTCAGCCCCGTACCAGTTTGGTTTATAAGTACAACACTTCTAATAGTCTCTTTGCCTCTTATGCCATAATGGAGCAATTTTATCATCAAATTACCCAGAATACCTATGCCTTACCCTCAGATTTACGAATGCCGAGTACAGATCAGTTACCTCCGGAAAAAGCTTTTATCTATGAAGCAGGCTATGAAAAAACTTTAAACAAAGGATACATCCGACTACAGCTATACGAAAAAAAAGTATCCAATATTTTAATGTATCAACCCCTTTATGATACTCCAGATCAAGACGAAATACAATCCCCTCTAATCGGGTTTGGCAATTCAAGAGGCCTGGAACTTGAATTTTCCAAGCAGTTCAAAAAGTTTGATGTACAGACATCGTATACCCTGAGCAAATCGACATTGAGATTTCCCACAATAAATAATGGTCAGACGTTTAATTCTCCAAACGATATAACCCATCAAATAAAAGGAGCTGTTACCTGGAATATTAATCAATCCTGGGTACTATCCACCATGTTTAATTATAGTTCCGGTGTTTTAATCTCGGCACCAGAATCTTTTTCCTATAATGATAAAAAAGACTCGTACCCAGTAGATCCCAACCAAAGCAACGAAATATCGAAGCCAAATAATTACCGCCTACCGAGAAATTACAATGTCGATGTTGGCGTCTCAAAAACAAAAAAAACGAAATCCGGCAACCAATCCAGATTGTACTTTGGAGTTAACAATCTCGTAGGTCAGTCTCCACCGTTTATCATTGAAACCAGTTTAAGTAATGGTACCTTTAATTTAGAACAAGCCAGAATGTTTAAATATTTTCCTTACGTTGGATATACTTATACTTTTGGAACGGGTAAAGAAAAATTAAATTAATTTCCGGAATCTTTAAAAAACAAGGCATAAATAAAATCTACAATCTCTTTTTTGATAGCAGCCCTTGAAATGAGCCAATACATTTTCTCTCCTTATAAACAAATAAACCGGACAGGTTTTAAAAACCTGTCCGGTTTGTAATATTGATCCTAATTAATTGATAAAACAAAAAAGCCTCTACATTGCTGTAAAGGCTTTATTCCTGTAGTGGTCCCACCTGGGCTCGAACCAGGGACCACCTGATTATGAGTCAGGTGCTCTAACCAGCTGAGCTATAGGACCGGTTTGAGGATGCAATATTACTACTATTTTTCATTCACTCCAAATATTTTGGGAGATGATTTGCATTTAATTTCAAACAACACCCTGTGTTTCCTAAAACACAATTGATTTTCAACTGCTTATTTCGAATCTTAAAAAGAAAATTTTTTATTTAATTTCCTGACAAAGTTCCACCAAAACACCATTTGTGTTCTTTGGATGTAAAAAAACCACTAATTTATTATCGGCTCCCTTTTTAGGAACGTCGTTAATCAGCACGAAACCTTCATTTTTCAAACGGGCGATTTCGGCATGAATGTCTTCGACATCAAAAGCAATATGATGGATTCCTTCTCCTTTTTTCTCCAAAAACTTTGCGATAGGACTTTCAGGATTCGTCGCCACCAAAAGCTCAATTTTATTGGTTCCGGTTTGAAAGAACGAGGTTAAAACCCCTTCACTTTCTACCGACTCCATTTTATAGGACGGAACGCCCAATAATTTTTCGAACAGCACATTGGCATCTTCCATATTCTTCACGGCAATTCCAATATGCTCAATTTTATTTACCATAACCTCTAAATTTTAATTTCAATTATTGATTTACATACGTATTAAAGTAACCGCATTCGGCAATAACATCCTGATAATACTTCGTATCCGAATAGTCTTTCTGCAGCGCTTTAAAACCACTCCAGGCAATAAAATTAATTTTATCGTCGTCGGCTTCCCACCAGTTTTTAAGATTGTTGTACTTATTATTGTAATATTCGTTTCGTTCGCATTTCGCCAGCATATAAATACATTTTGCCTTTTGCTCTTTTGTTGTGGCCGCTTCCAACGCTTTTTGGTAGTACATTCTAGGAAGATCACAATTGGTTATCATTCGCTTCATCGAATCCCTGAAAGAATACGGACTTGAACCGTAACCTATAATTGTGATTTCATAAAAAGTTCTTCCGTTTCCGAAATGTGTAATATTATAAAAGGCGTTACCCAACAATAAGCTATTCGTGTACATGTCTTCTTTTTGAGCCAGTTTACCCTGCATTTCCTTTATGGTGGTCAGGAAATCCATAAAAGTATATTTTCTTTTTTGATACGCCGTGTGATCGCAGTCATGACAGTCCTTTATATTTCCGTTAAACGGATTCCCCAGAAACTTGCTGTATTGAACCGAATCGGTTTGTTTCATGTACTCAATAGCTTCCGGTATTTTATTTTTAAAGGTTGCCTGAACCGCCTGAAAATTATTGATATCCTTCAATTTCAAACTATAAATCCCTGCTCCGATACTTTCAATTTCAGATTTATTGGATTTAGACAAGAAAGCTTTCATGTCCAATAAAACTTTTTCATTGTCATAGAATGAATTTCCATCGTTCCAATAACTGTAACGCGATTCGCCATAAATTTCAGCCATTACCGGATTCCCCTTTTCTCTGTAAAGTGTTGACAAATAACTTCTGCTCCAGGAAGAAGCATTCTGATAACGAAATTCCTGCCCTTTGTAATTCTTTGGAAGTTCAAAATACAACCAGTTTAAATCGGCGAGGATTGTTTTTTCGTTTTTATCCGTAAGCTTATCTATTTTGCTCAAATTATTTACAAAACGAAGCAAACGCAATTGCATTCCTGCCAGTTCTGTTTTAGGAAGCGTTTTTACCGCCTTATCAAAATTCTTATCTGCATTGGCATAATCTCCTTTTAAAGTCTGTAAATACCCCAGAGACAAATCCCATAAGTAAGGTCGGTCTGTATTTCCTGCTGCCGAAATTTTAGCGATTAAATCCAATGTTTTTTGATCCACCTTCACCTGATTTTCGGTTTTGTTCTCAGCCACACTAAGTTTTTTCATAGGCTGATTTTCTCCTCCATCCTTCTGAAACGAATTGTTTATCGCTTCCTCTTGCCTGTTCACTAATCGTGTTGCCAAATAATTCAGATGTTCGCTTTTAGGATCTAATTCATAAATCTTTTCAATGGACTGTTTTTCGTCTTTGTAGTAACCACGAACAGCCCAAAGCGCTGCTTTCTCCTTATTATTTTTAGCCATCGTCAACGCTTTATTCCAGTCGGTTTCATTTTTCGGACTAAAACAATAAGCAGTAACGGTTCTCAATTCCGGGCATTTATCAAAAACCTGTGCGTACAAATAGTTTGAAGCTGCATATTTATTTTGCTTGTGATTCACTCCTGCCACGTAGGAAAGTGCTCGGTAATACAGCACATTTTTAGGAACCGATTTTTCTGTTTTATTAAAAAAATCAATGGCTTTTTGTTTGTTGTTGCTGTAAAAACGAGCTTTCATGGTCAAAAACCAATATCTGTTTTTCATAAAAGGATCCGAAGTCGTATTGTACACATTCTCGATAGACTGAATCATTTTGGCATCATTGAATGTTTTTGCCTCCACCGGATCGTAACTCCAATAATCTCTGTTAATAGAAACGGTTTCTATTTTTTGCGCCAGATACAAAAACTCGACAAAGCTTTTTACTTTATCATCCTTCAGCGAGATCTTTTTCCCCCACTTCAAAGAGGATTTATTTTCCTTTTTGCTTTTATAATACACATGAAGATCTTTGATTTCTTCCTTGTTTTTTATCGGACTTTTATTCTCCGAGTAATAATCCGGCTTTTCGTCTCCAATTAAAAAATAATTGACAGTAGTGGTATCTATTTTCCCTTTAAGGTACGTTCCCCAATCGGACTTGATATCTTTATTGAAACGGGAATTGTGCTCGGTATCAAAACCAATTCCGTAGAAAATTCCACCCGACAGGAAAAGCGGTGAATACGATTTGTCTGCAAAAGTTTCGGGAGTAAAATTAGAACTGTACGATCCAAAATAATCCCAATCGCCATCCGCACAAGCATAAATTACTCCGTATGCAAAAAGTAAAACCGCACTAGAAACAAGAAATAACTTGTTCAAAAATATTCTTTTCATAGTTTTTTAAATTGAATTCGTCTAAATCGTAAAATATAATTTCTTTTGGCTGCTGCGCTACATTTTCGGAAAGCTCTTCTGCCATTTGTTTTAAATCTGCTGCCGTAATCGCCTCCATTTTTAAGAGGTCATTTTCTTCATAAAAAACTCCATTCTTATAATTGGATTTTTTCGCTTTAAAAAAGATTCCGCTTAGTTGTTGAAAATTTGGATCCTTTTTGAGTTCAGCTACATTCATTTTAGAGCGCAAACCAATCACTTTTTGGTTTCGGATATGAATTCCCCACGAATATATTGGTAAGGCAAAATCGAGATGCATCGGATACTTTTTCAGGCTTTTTAAATAGCGTTCTGCAATTTTCTGATCGTATATCGAATTTAAGGAATCGGGAGCAATTGACCCCATGTTGTAATACATCAAAACTCCGGAATCTACGTTCGGAATTTTAGTTTTCTTAAAATATTTCACCTGATGCAAGCGAATTGTTGCGGAGAGTTTTTTTCCGGAAAGCTTTTTAACACGCTCAATAAATTTAAGATAGTTGTCTTTACTTTTAAGGGTCCAGTCGCAATCGATCTGAATTTCCTGAGATGTAATTTTGTTCTTCGTGCTGATTTCTTCAATCAGACGAACTGTTTTCTGCGCCAGATCCTCCACATCAAGAGAAGAAGACAACATAACTTTGTTTTGAATAAATACTACGGGTACAATTTCGAACTTGGTTACGGCGTCCTGAAAACGAATCGGACTAAGCGGAATGGGTTCTTTGGTCTGGGGATGCTGGCCAATATCAAAATACCTGATATAAAGTTTAGTGACTTCATTGTCCTTCAAAGCAAGCTTCTCCGTTTCAGATAATTTCAGAATGGTTTTCCAGTAATAAAAAGCAACAACCGGCTTTTCATTCTTATTACAGGAAATCAGAAAAAGAATTAAGAAACCAATAAAAAATCTTTTGATCAAAACTTAGGAAAAATTACATTTTAAACCCAAAAGTAAGAAATTCTTCGCTGTTATTGTTTTGAATTTTAAAAAAAAGAGCAATTTGCAAAAGCTGTAAATCCTAATAAATGGCTAAAAAGTTTCAATTAAAGCAAATATAATTGTTATTTTGTGCAATCAAATTCAGAAACCGTTATGTTGAAAAACAACTTTAGATATATTGCATTTTTACTGGTCTTTTTTATGTTAAGCTGTGCCAAACGCGGCAGCATTACCGGCGGACTAAAAGACACACTGGCTCCGGTTTTAAAATACAGCTCGCCTAAAAATTTCAGTACTGATTTTAAAGGCAACGAAATTATTCTGGGTTTTGACGAGTATGTAAAACTTAAAAACCTCAACAAGCAGCTTATTGTTTCGCCGCCAATGAAACATGAGCCGTTGATTTTACCTACCACACCGAGTAAAGTGATCACGATTAAAATAAAAGACACTTTGCTGCCGAACACTACCTACAGTTTTAACTTCGGACAAAGTATAGCAGACAACAACGAAGGAAACTCGATAAACCAATTCAAATATGTTTTTTCAACAGGCCCTTCTATTGATTCGCTTTCGATAAGCGGACAAATTAAAGATGCTTATGAGAAAAATGTAGATAATTTTGTTTCGGTAATGCTTTATGAGATAAACGATACCTACCAGGATTCTTTAATTTACAAGCAAAGTCCGCGCTACATTACCAATACGCTGGACAGTTTACGTACTTTCAAATTAGAAAACTTAAAGGCCGGAAAATACCTGTTGATGGCCCTGAAAGACAAAGGAAGCAACAACAGATACAACCCGAAAGATGATAAAATTGGCTTTATCAAACACTACATTACCGTTCCGAACGACACTGTTTTTGAATTGGAATTATTCAAAGAAGTTCTTCCGTTTAAAGCTGTAAAACCTGTACAAGCCTCAGGAAACAGGCTGTACCTTCCTTACGAAAGCAAGCAAAACTTTAAACTTTCGAAACCTAAAGTGGTCCTGAAACACGGGAACGACACCATGGAAACGATTGTTACCGCATTTCCTAAAAAGGATTCCCTGCAAATTTGGTACAAACCTCTAAAAGTTAAAGCAGATTCTTTGGTAGTAGAGGTTAGTAAAGAAAAATACAACAAAAGATTTAGTGTAAAAATTAAAGACCAAAAGAAAGACACTTTAAACATAACCGCTGTTCAAAACGGGACTATCAATTTCCGTGATCGATTTACCTTAGAATCAACTACCCCGCTGGTAAAATTTGACAAATCAAAAATTCGATTGGTTAACAAAGATTCAACTGCTGTAGATTTTACTACAGAATACGATGAATTTGAGCAAAAACTCTATGTTGATTTCAAAAAAGAGCCTGTTGAAAAATACAGCATAACATTTTTCCCGGGTGCACTGACTGATTTTTACGAAAAAACCAATGACACTCTGGCTATTAAACTAAGCACAAAAGAACCTGCCGATTATGGAAACCTGGTTCTAAACCTAAAAAATGTTAAACGTTTTCCAATTATTGTTGAAGCGACTAACGCAAAAGGGGATGTTGTATACGCCAGTGATTATTCTGAAGGCAAGACTAAAATTGAATTCAATTTATTAGTCCCTGATAAATTTACGATTCGAATAATCTACGACGACAATAAGAACAAAATTTATGACTCAGGAGATTTCCTGAATAAAAAGTACGCCGAAGAAGTATTTTATTACCAAACCCCAGTAGATGTCCGCACCAATTGGGATGTCGATCAGGCTATTGATTTAAGTATCCCGTTCAATCCTGAAGTAGAGAAAAAACAAGCAGAAAAAAAGAAAAAAGACGAGGAGAAAAAAAGGAAAGCCTTTTAAATTTTAATAGCTGAGCGCAGCGCTATGGAAAACGATTTAATTGAAAAAGAAAACTGGTTTAAAAGAAACTGGAAATGGTTTTTACCTTCCGCCTTCCTATGTATCTTTTTAATTGGAATTTTAGCTGCATCAACCTCTCAAGATAGCATTACTGATATCGCCAAAGCTTATTCAGACGAGCTGCTTTTTGAAAAAGCAATTGAAAAAGCGAATAAAAACCCAAGCATACTTGAAAATATTGGCACAATTGAACCTATCGATAAACTGGCTATTCTGGAAGGAAACGTTATGTATTCCAACAATCACAATACCGTTAATTTATCCGTGAGAGTCAACGGAGCCAAAAGAAAGGGTAAACTAAACATTTCTGCTTTCAAAAAAGGAACAGAATGGGTGTACCAAAAAATTGCTGTCCGTACCAAAAATCCTAAGAACGAAATTATCGTCTTAGAAAAACCTCAAAAATAAGCTTTCGAATTAGAATCAAAAATCGATTCTAAACACATCTTTATCGCTTAAAAAATCAAGTTTTTTTCGGGTTTCCAACATCGAATTTTTATCCAATTCCACCACAAAAACATCTTCACTCTCCTGTGGTTCCAGAATATAATTTCCTAAAAAATCAACCGCTTGCGAATGGCCAGTATGTTCAAAATTATTGGCGTCCAGCCCTACTCTGTTAACCCCAATCACATAACTCAGATTTTCGATCGCACGGGCTTTAAGCAAAGCATCCCAGGCGTTGGTTCTTACTTTGGGCCAGTTGGCCACATACAGCAGTAAATCGTAGTTTTCGACATTTCTGGCAAAAACAGGAAATCTCAAGTCATAACAAACCTGCAGGCAAATCTTCCAATTCAGATAATTCACAATTACTTTTTCATCTCCTCTGGTATAAAACTGATCTTCTCCTGCAAGCGAAAACAAATGGCGCTTGTTGTAATATTGAAGTTCACCTGACGGAAAAACAAATACCATTCGATTGTAATACTTCTCGTTCTCCACAATAACGAGACTTCCCACAATAGCTGCATTTTTTTGTTTCGCCAAAGACTGTATCCAGGAGATAGTCTCCCCTTGCATCGTTTCGGCAACAGCTGCGGCATTCATCGTAAATCCCGTTGAAAACATTTCCGGCAGTACGATCAGATTAACGTCAGCATCGATTAAATTGATTTTGGCCTCAAACTGCTTTCTATTCTCTGAAGCATTCTCCCAGTAAAGATTGGATTGTATAAGTGCGATTTTCATATGGTAAAAATACCTTTTTTTTAAAACAAAAAGTCTAAATAAGATTTGAGTTTCACAAACCCTCCTACAAAGAGCCACAAACTCAGTAAATATGGGATTTTTCAGAATAAAAAAACATTATCTGAAAAAATTATGCAAAAATATTGCACAATTTATGCGAAAATATTGCTAACAATGAAGATAATTTATATATATTTGACCGCTGATTAAAAAACACAACACCTTAAAAAACACTTAATTATGAAAAAACACCCAGTTTTAAAGGGCGCACCGCCAACAATGATTCTTACAAACAGTCACGAATCATTTGCAATAAAAAAGCAAAGCACTAAAATACCACAAGCAGATTCCTTATTCTTTAAAGCGTAATACTAAAGCTACAGTAAAGACCACAACTGTAGTAAAAGCAACAGGATTCTATTTCTAATAATTCGTCTTCAGGAAACGAATTAAGAAACTCTTTTCACCTCACCAGTGAAACAAAAAAACAATCAATCAATAAACCTCAACTAACTAAAAACCCAAAGAATGAAACAAACTATTTTATTATTTATGTTCTTTTTTGCGATACAGGTCACCCAGGCGCAAGTAAAAACCATCAAAGGAACGGTGACCGATACTAATGGCATCTCGATACCGGGAGCATCCATAAGCATAAAAGAAGAAAAAAGAGGTACCACAACCGATTTTGACGGTAAATTCTCTATCGACGTACAGGAAGGAAAAACACTTACGATTTCCTTTTTAGGATTAGAACCACAACATATCCTAATAGGCAATTCTAACAACCTCAACATAAAACTAAAAGAAGCTGCTGCAACAGCCCTTTCTGGAGTAGTCGTTACCGCATTAGGCATCAAAAGAGAAAGAAAAGAACTTGGTTATTCTTTTCAGGACATAAAAGGAAAAGATTTAGCAGACAATCCCACACTAAGCGTAGCACAATCTTTATATGGAAAAGTTGCAGGGGTTAACATTTCGCAAACTACAGGGGGTTTTGGAAGCAGTTCCCGCATTGTAATAAGAGGAAACCGATCTATTAGCGGTGACAACCAACCTCTATTTGTTGTAGACGGAGTTCCTTTAGGCAATACGGGACTAGCCTCGGTCACTGATTCTAAATCAGGAAGATATTCAGATGGAGTCGATAATGGGGATGGATTATCCAGCTTAAACATGGATGACATCGAAAACATTTCTGTACTGAAGGGGGGAGCCGCCAGTGCACTTTACGGAGAGCGCGGTGCCAACGGAGTTATCGTTATTACCACCAAAAAAGGGAAAAAAAACTCATTAAAAGCAGAATATAACGGAACAACCACGTTTGACCAAATTAATACAACCTATAAAGATTTTCAAAGACAATATGGTACTGGATCAAATGGCCTACTCCCAAATCCAAATGATATCGCGAATGCAAAAAATGCCACTACAAGTGCATGGGGACCAAAATTTGGATCGCCCGGCAATACTACAACACGAATTTTTGACGGTTCTTACAAACCTTATGAGAATGTCAGAAACAACACTAGAGATTTTTTCAGAACTGGAGTAAGTGTCAACAATAGCTTTAGTTTATCAGGAGGAGGAGACAATACCAGCTTTAGATTAAATTACTCCAATCTTGACGCCACTGACATAGTTCCTAAAAGCGGTTTAAAAAGAAACACTTTTACATTAGGCGTTAATTCACAAATACAGAAACTGACACTGGATGCAAAATTTAGCTATATCACTGAAAACACAGACAACAGACCTTCATTATCCGACGATGCCGGCAACCTCGGATTATCTGTAGCTGCAATAGCCCCAAATATCGATCAGGCCTGGTTAAAAAATTACGAAAACCCAAACGGCATATATTACCCTTGGAACTCAGACCCCAACCGACTAAATCCTTATTTTGTACTAAACGAAAATAAAAACGAAACGCAAAAAAATCGAATTCTAGGAAATTTCAGTGCCACTTACGCCATTACCAATTGGCTAAGCGCTACAGCTAGGGCCGGAATTGACCGTTTTACATTTGAAAGTTCTGATTTTGTTAACGCTGGAAGCACCTGGAACTCCAGACAAAATGGCTCCCTGATAAACAACAACACTACCTTTCAGGAATACAACACAGAAGCCTTATTGAACGCTCAAAAAACGTTTGGCGATTTTAACGTAACCTTTGGTGTTGGAGCCAATCAAAGAAACTCTCAAAGAATAATTTCAGGAGTTGCACTTAGTGATATGATTACAAACGGAATCAATAAACAAGCTAATTTCGTATCCAGTATTCTGAGCCCAAAAACAAACGACGAAATACTCGTACGCTCAGTATACTCGTACTTAAGAACTAATTATAAAAACTATCTGTTTTTAGACTTTACCGGACGTAACGACTGGAATTCCACTTTAGCCACGGCTGTTGGCACAGCGGGTAACAATAATTATTCCTACTTCTACCCGTCAGTATCCTCCAGTTTTATCTTTACTGATGGTTTCGACATTAAAAGCGATGTATTAACTTTTGGAAAAATTAGAGCTTCATGGGCCGGAACTGCAAAAGCACTGGAAACACCTTACAACACAGCTCTTTATTACAACATACAATCTAAACCCCTATTAGGCAATTCTATAGGCTCTATAACGAACAGCATACTTCCGAACAACCACTTAAAGCCAGAATTCACAACAAGTTACGAAGTAGGAGCTGACTTAGGTTTTTTCAAAAATCGTCTACAGCTTGATTTATCTTATTACTACACCCGAACTAAAAATCAGCTCATCGTATTAAACGTTTCGCAGGCCTCTGGCTTTGTAGGCATAAATGCCAATGCCGGTGCAGTTGAGAACAAAGGTTTTGAGGCCTTAATAACCGGAGGAATTTTTAGAAATCCCGACGGTTTCAATTGGGACATGACTCTGAACTTTGCAAAAAACAGAAATACTTTACTTGAACTAACCGATCAAACTGATCTTCAGGTAGTATCCAATGCAAGATGGGCCGGTGCACAAATTGTAGCCAAAGTAGGAGAAAGTTCTACCGAAATTTACGGAAGAAAGTTCCAGAGATCCCCAGATGGTCAAGTCATTATTGGATCTAACGGGCTTCCACTTTTAACTGATGGTTATGAGAGTTTAGGCAGAACTGCTCCGGACTGGATCGGCGGTGTAACAAACGAATTTTCATACAAAGGAATTAGTCTTCGAGCCAATTTTGACATGAAATTTGGAGGTAAAGTTTATTCCATGACTAATGCTTATGCCGCTTATAATGGACTAACAAATGAAACCTTAGAAGGAAGAGACGGGTACAACGCATGGGTTGCCGAGCAGGTCGCAGCAGGAAAAACATTAAATCAAATAGGCCAGTTAACCCCAACTGCAGGTCTTATTGTCCCTGGAGTAACCGAAGTTAGAGACAACACAGGCAATGTAACCGGATACCAAAATAACACCCGATATGTCAACCCACAAACGTACTGGAGAAGTTTATATGGCGACAACACTACACCGGAACCTTTTGTTTATGATGCCTCTTACGTAAAACTGAGAGAAGTCTCTATAGGTTACGATTTTCCAAAAAAATGGCTAAAAGGCACAGGATTCGAAAGATTTAAATTTTCTATTATCGGAAGAAACCTATGGAATGTATATTCTAAAGTTCCGAACATCGATCCCGAATCTACCTATACGAACGGAAACGGGCAAGGGTTTGAATATGGTTCTTTGCCTTATAGAAGATCTTATGGTTTTAACTTACAATTATCATTCTAACACTCAAATTTGATCCTAATGAAAAAACATATAACACATTTAACAAACTGTATGCTGGGTGTAATTTTATTGCTTAGCACAACCAATTGCGCAGACGATGAACTTTTTAGAGAAACTAATACCAATCCGGAATCTTTCTTAGGTGTAGCTCCTCATTTACAATTAACCGGAGTCGAGGCTGCCCTTTCTGGCGGAATCTTTGAACAGTGGAGAGCCAATCTTATTTATGGCGAAGGATTTGTGCAGCACTTAGGAGCAGCATGGGCAACTACAACTTACGGCTCTTTCTATGCTGCAAATACGGAATATCAGGGAGCACTTTGGAACGCAAATTATGGCGGAGGCTTAATACGCAATGTAGTAGATCTCACTGAAAAAACCAACGGAAAACCAGAATACAAAAATATGAATGCCTTAGCAAAAACACTTAAAGTAATGGCATTCCAGCGTCTCACAGATTTATACGGAGACATCCCGTATTTTGAAGCAGGTTTAGGCTATCACAAAGTAGTTCTCTATCCCAAATACGACAGCCAAAAGGATATCTACACTGACTTTTTTAAACTTCTGGACGAAGCTTATAACCAACTACAATCAGGTACAGATCCGATAAGAGGGGATATTTTTTATGCTGGCGATATCTCAAAATGGAAAAAAATGGTTAATTCATTGAGATTACGCTGCGCGATGAGGATTTCAAAAGCAGATCCTGCCCTTGCCAAAGAGCAAATTCAAAAAGCCGTTACCAATGGTATATTTACGAGCAATGATGACAATTGTTTCATGAAACACGACTCGACACTTCCGGAAACAAGTGGGGCAACAAACAATGGTAATGGACTTTCTCACGCCTTTAAAGGCAATGAATTATTCGATCGTGCTACCATCACGATACTTAACGCACTGGGGGATGATCCGAGGAAAAAAATATGGTTCTTACCCGTAAATGGCAATTATGTTGGTATTGACCCAAACATCTATGGATACGAATTCGCACCCGGAGGAAGCGATGGCCTTTCTAAAATACAACCTTATTTATACGAAAACAGTGCTCCGTACCTGCATCTCACCTACTCTGAAACACAACTCCTTTTGGCAGAAGCTTCTTTTAGAAATCTATACACAGGCGACATCAAAACTCTTTACAAAAAAGGAATTGAAGCCGGAATCAGACAATGGATTATTTTTAAAGATGCCAGCATTATCGACAACAACGCTATTACTGCTTTTCTTGCTACTAAAAATCTTACCCCCGGAAAAGAATTGGAAGAAATTGCCACACAACAATGGCTTACTTTATTCTTAAACGGAATGGAAGCTTATAGCAATTACAGACGCGTAAATTTTCCAACTTTGATTAAGATAACCACTGTAAGATCTACAACAAACGGAATTATGCCTTCAAGACTACCCTATCCGCCTGAAGAATCTACCGCTAACAAACAGAACTACCTTGCTGCCAGTGCTAAATACAACAACAACAGCTGGTTTGCTAAACTTTGGTGGGATGTAGATTAAACTACTAAACCCTATCCAACACAACTCCTTTCATGTTGATCCTAATACCATTCGTAATTTATAAAGAATTGCGAATGGTATTTTTTTAGGCCTTTCCGATCAAAAACAAGCAAAATCACCGATTCCTACCAATCTAAAAATACGAATTTTAAGATTAAAATAAATTCTTTCCAAAAAAACTCAATCTGCAAAATTTTCTCAGAACACCTTTAGAAACCTCATTTCTTTTGGATTATAAAAACACTTCAGAAAAAAATATTGCAAAAAAAATGCATTTTATGCAAAAAAAATGCAAATGAATAGAAATTATCTATATATTTGATCGCCAATAAAACCAAAATAAAACATGAAAACCAAAGTATTATGAAAGCAAAGCTAATTTCATTAGTATTTATTGGGGGAGTAATCTTCTCAGCAAATGCAAAAGAGACTGCAATTAAAACGCATCTCTTTGAACAAAAAAGCAGTCAGATTGAAATTTCGGGCCAAGTCATTGGTCAGGACGATGGAATGCCAATTGCCGGAGCTACTATTTACGCCAAAGGCAATACGAAAACAGCTACTATAACCGATGAAACAGGAAAATTTAAACTAAATGTTCCGGAAAATGAAACTCACATCATCATTTCTTACATGGGTTACGGAACTTTAGAGTATAAACTAGATAAGGTCACAGATGTAGTAATAAGTTTAAAACCTGCTGAAAATGTACTCGAACAGGTTTTAGTAACTGCACTGGGAGTTAAAAAAAGTACAAAAGCAATTTCTTATGCTGTAACCGAACTTAAAGGAACTGAATTTACAAAAGCCAAAGAAACGAACATCACTAGTGCCCTGGCAGGAAAAATTGCCGGTGTAAACGTGAGTGGTACTGCAACAGGGCCAACCGGATCAACCAGAGTTGTAATTCGTGGAAATGGTTCCTTAAACGGAAACAATCAACCGATGTACGTTGTAAACGACTTGCCAATAGACAATACACAATTAAACTTACCAGGTACCGGAAATGCACCGGGATCACCAAGAATTAACGTAGACCGTGGTGATGGTACTTCCGTTATCAATCCCGATGACATCAAAAGCATCACGGTACTAAAAGGAGGAACCGCTGCTGCACTGTATGGTGCAAATGCTGCAAACGGTGTGATCTTAATTCAGACTAAAAGAGGATCAGCTCAAAAAGGAATTGGTGCAGAATACAACACTTCCTTCACTTTTGAAACTCCGGCTATTAAACCGGACTGGCAATATGAATACGGATCCGGAGATGCAGGACAAAAGCCATTAACTCAAGCAAAGGCTATAGAATACGGACGCTGGTCGTGGGGAGCTAAAATGGACGGGACAGACGTAATTCAGTTCGACGGTGTAAAAAGACCTTACTCTCCTCAAAAAGATAACATTAAAAACTTCTACCAAACCGGAACTACATTTATCAACTCTCTAGCTTTATCAGGAGGAACCGACAAAGCATCCGGACGTCTTTCGTTTATGAATATGGACAATCAGGGTATTGTACCTAATACTTCTTTTAATCGAAAAAGCGTCAACATTGCGAGTAATGTTAACGTAACAAACTGGTTAAAATTTGACGTTGTCGCACAATACAATATCGACAAAACAGAGAACAGAACTACAGTATCTGATGCAGAAGCAAATCCGAACTGGGCAACTTATATGATCGGCAATACAGTCGACATTAGAAATCTTTCTCCGGGTTATGATGCGAATGGCAGAGAGGTAGCCTGGAATCCCGTTGCAGTGGCTACCAACCCTTACTTCGCCGTTAATAAAATTAAAAACAACGATACCAAAAACCGCTTTATCGGTATGCTAAACGTAAAAGTGAACTTTACTCCCGAATTATTCCTTCAGGGAAGAATCGGGCAAGACTATACGAATTACGATTTTTACGCCTACATTCCTAAAACAAGTTTAAACAATCCTGTTGGATACGGACAGGGATCAAAAGTTAAATTATCCAATTTAAACTCTGAAGCCATTCTGAACTACACTAAGAAAAACATCTACAAAGATTTCTCTTTGAATGCTTTGCTTGGAGTTAACTCCCGTACCAATGTAAGAGATGAAGTGAGAATAGACGGATCTAATTTTATATTAGACGATTTCTACTCTTTAACCAACTTAGCCACCATAACCTATGCTTATCCGTATGGAAAAACCAAAACAAATTCTGTGTACGCTGCCGCAGATTTAGATTATAAAAATGTGGTTTTCTTAAACTTTACTGGACGTCAGGACTGGTTTTCTACCCTTTCAAAAGACAACAATAAGATATTCTATCCGTCAGTAGGAACAAGCGTAATTCTTTCAGACATTGTAAAAATGCCGGAATGGATTTCATTCAGCAAAGTAAGAGCTTCCTGGGCACAAGTTGGTGGAGCTACTCCGGACCCATACGCCTTAAACCAATCCTACTCTATGATTCAGGGTGGACATAACGGTCAATACTTACAAAGTACAACAGGTTCAAGAGTTCCAAATTCGACACTAAGTCCATTAACTTCAACAACTGTGGAGGTTGGAACAGACATGGGATTCTTCAACAATCGCTTAAATCTTGATTTTGCCTGGTACAATCGCGAAACCACAAATGACATTGTAGAAACTACCATCTCCAACGCCTCAGGAGCAAGAACCGCATTACTGAATCTTGGAAAAATGAAAAACACCGGAGTTGAACTTTTACTGAGCGGAAAAATCATTAACAACGATAACTTTTCATGGGAAGCCAGCATTAACGGATCTTACAACAAAAACACCGTTGAATCACTTACTGGTCAATTGAATTCGCTTACTATGGCAACTTCTGTGAACGGATATGTCACCGTGAACAGCGACGTTGGTCGTCCTTACAGTACTATAAAAGGTTACAAACCTCTTAAAGATGCCAATGGCAACACAGTGTATAATGTAAGCGGCAATACGGCAACTGTCGCACAAGGTCCTCTTGAAGAATTGGGTCAGGGTGTTCATCCCTGGTCGGCAGGTATCAGTAATGAATTTAAATACAAATCAGTATCGTTCAGCTTTTTAATTGACGGTAAATTTGGTGGAGATTTATACTCCGGAACTGACTTGTACGGAACCCGTATGGGGTTGACCAAAATGACACTGGAAGGTCGTGAGAACGGATTGCCAATTTCAGGTGTTGATCCTAAAGGAAATCCTGTAAATATGGTTATTGCGCCGGCAGATCTAAGAACTTATTATGACGGTTTAAGAAACATATCTTCATATTTCGTTTACGATGCCAGTTTCATAAAACTAAGACAAGTAATTATTGGCTATCAACTGCCAATTGAAAAATTCGGTTTTTTATCCAAACTTCAGGGAGCCTCAGTTTCTTTTATTGCAAGAAACCTGTTCATTCTTTACAAGAAAACTCCAAATGTGGATCCTGAATCTGTGTTTAGTGCAGGAAATGCTCAGGGTATAGAGCAATTTGGAGTACCTAGAACAAGAAGTTTCGGACTAAGTTTAAATGTTAAATTTTAAAGAACAAAACCATGAAAAAAAGAACCATTTTATATATGGCAGGTATACTTTTAGGAAGTATGACAGCCTGCACCAAAGATTTTGAAGAAATCAACACCAACCCCAATTCGGTTGAAGTACCAAATGCGACTTTTATTTTTAGTCAGTCACAACTTGATGGCCTAAACAACAACTACTTTTTTACAAACGTGCTGCAATGCGGAGGTATGCTCCAGCATTATGCTACCTACAAAGAAGCATCAGGTGTGGGAGACAAGTACTTAAACAACGAGTCTTACTATTCTGCTTACTTCAACAGAGGTTATCCAACTGCTGTCAATGAAATCCAAACGGTAATTAACACTTTAAAAGATAATCCGGTCGAGAGCAACAAACTCAATATCGCAAGAATCTGGAAAGCCTATATCTACCACCGTATGACCGATTTATATGGAGACATTCCTTATACCGAGGCATCAAAAGCTTATACTAACGAACATTTTCTTCCAAAATACGACAGTCAGGAATTCATCTATAAGGACTTACTAAAAGAACTTGATGAAGCAGCAGCAGCCTTAGATCCGGCCAAAGCAAGTTTTGGCAAGGCCGATTTTATTTATGAAGGCAATATCGCCAAATGGAAGAAGTTTTCTTACTCCTTAATGCTTCGTCTTGGTTTACGACTTTCAAAAGTTGATCCTGCATTATCCAAAACCTGGGTAACAAAAGCCATTACCGGTGGAGTAATCGTAAACGGAACGGACAATGCGCTTATTAAATACACTGATGGGCCAAATGATTTCAACAGAAATCCTGCCGGTATTGACTCCAGAAGTCTTGATTTTGCCAAAGACTCCTTTGGACAAAAAAATACAGAAGGCGGAAAACTGGCCAAAACTTTCATCGATGTACTAAAAGCTACTTCAGATCCAAGACTTAGTGTTTATTCTGGTGTTTGGCAGGGAACGGTACAAAATACAGATCCTGCAGTACAAAAAGGTTTTCCGAACGGAACTAAAACGGCTCCGTCTCCGGCAGAACAAGGTACTTATTCTGAACCTAACCAAAGTACTGTGTTCCGATACGATGCTCCGATGATGATCCTGAGCAATGCCGAGACTAATCTTTACCTGGCCGAAGCAGCCATAAGAGGATGGTACACCGCTGAAACCGATAAAGATTTATATGAGAAAGCTGTAAAAGCATCTTTCCTGAACATGGGAATTTACGGTGCAGCTTATGCTATTACCGACGCAACAGCGTATCTAACAACAAATCCGTATAATGTGGCAGGAACTTTTGACCAAAAGATGAATCAGATACACAGCCAGATCTGGATCGCATTGTTTGTAGACGAGCAGGAAATTTATGCCAACTGGAGAAGAACCGGGTATCCTGCATTAGTCCCGATAAACTTTCCCGGAAATGTTACAAACGGAACCATTCCGAGACGTATCAAATACCCGGTAAGTGAATATTCCGTGAATTCAGCTAACTTAGCAGAAGCAGTTAAACGTCAGGGACCTGATGCGTTTACTACAAGAATCTGGTGGGATAAATAAAAATAATAACCGTTGACAAAATCAAACACATAGAAACATAGATTCTGCAATCCTAAAAAGATGTTTCACTTGCATTAATACGCATCCCGATGCATCGGGACTATGTTTTAAAAGCTGACTTTTTTGTTATTCTTTTATTAAGTAAAAAAATCTATGTTACTATGTGTTTAATAAATTTTAAACGAATTACTCTCAACGGAGTTAATAATACAAATAGATAAATGAGCATTTTAATTCTTACGGCATGCATTGCGTTTCTAATCGTCCAGATCGCCTGGCTTAAAATCAATCCGTTTATCGCCTTTATCATAACAGCTTTATTAGCAGGCCTTTTTTTAGGTCTGCCGATAAACACTTTATCACAAACTGTACAAAAAGGTTTGGGCGAAATGTTAGGATCTATTACGCTGATTATTGTTTTCGGAACCTGTATTGGTAAACTTACCGTTTCATCAGGTGCCGCCAATGTTATTGCTAAAACGGTTATGGGATGGACGGGTAAAAAATACGTTCGCCTTGGCTTAATGATTACCGGATTTATTGTTGGGATACCTCTATTTTATAGTGTTGGTTTTGTTTTGTTAGTACCCTTAATCTTCTCAGTAGCCCATCAATTTAAGCTGTCAAAAGTATATCTCGGTATTCCAATGCTGGCGTCGCTTTCAGTAGCACACGGTTTCTTACCCCCACATCCGTCACCCATGGCTTTAAGCAGTATTTTTAATGCCGATCTTGGACTCGTTTTAGTTTATGGAATTATCATCGCCATACCAACCATTTTTATTGCAGGTTTATTGTTTTCGAATTTACTCAAAAACATCAAAACCGAATCGGATCACGAAATCTTAAATGTTGAAGAAGTTGTAAACGAAGGCAAACTTCCGAGTTTTTCACTGAGTTTGTTTTCTGCTTTATTTCCGGTTTTCGGATTAACAGTGACCTCGATAGTACCCATGATTTCTAAAAATGAAACTCTGGCTGATATCTGCAAAACAATCGGAGAACCGAGCATGATCATGTTGATCTCTTTACTGATCTGTACTTATACTTTAGGCATCCGAATGAACCGCAGCATCACCTCTGTAATGGAGGACTATGCCGTTGCGATAAAAGATGTTGCCTTAATCGTTTTAATTGTTGGAGGAGCCGGCGGTCTGAAAGAAGTCATGATTGTGAGCGGTGTTAATGAAACCATCGTTACAGCTTTAACACAAATAAACATTCATCCTTATCTATTGGCATGGATGATGGCAGCAATTATTCGTGTTTGTGTAGGTTCAGCAACAGCGGCCGGATTAATGACCGCCACGGTTCTATTGCCTTTATTACAAACAGCCGGACTTGATCCTAACCTATTAGTACTGTCTGTTGGAGCAGGAAGTTTAATGTGCTCTCACGTAAACGACCCAAGCTTCTGGATGTTCAAAGAATATTTTAACATCAGCCTGAAAGATACTTTCAAATCATGGACCGTTATGGAATCCTTAGTATCCGTTTTAGGAATCATTTTCGTTTTTATTTTAAACTCTATAATACATTAATATCATGAATTTATTACCACAAGAAAAATTTGAAACCCTTGGATTGTCTCTTCCTCCGGCGCCTCAGCCTTTAGGAATATACAAGCCCTATTTAGTTGATGGTAAATATTTATACCTTTCAGGTCACGGGCCTGTAAGAGACGACAAATCCTTAATCATTGGCCGAATTGGCGATGACATGGACATCGAAGAAGGAAAATTAGCCGCAAGGCAAGTCGGATTAACCATGCTCTCTACAATTGTAACCAATTTTGGAAGTCTGAACAAAGTAAAAAAAGTGATAAAAGTACTCGGAATGGTGAACTGCAATGGCGAGTTCTTAAGACATCCGTACGTTATAAACGGCTGCAGTGAATTATTTGCTGAAGTTTGGGGACCCGAAAACGGAATTGGAGTACGAAGTGCCGTAGGAATGGGCTCTTTACCGGACAATATTCCTGTTGAGGTTGAAGCCGTTTTCGAATTATATTAAAAAAAGTTATGCCACAGATTACAGGATTAAAAAGAATTATTTTTCCGTCCGTTGTGACGAACAAACGAAACAATTTATGAATTTCACCACTACGGCAGTAAATTAAAAATTCGTGAATTGCTTCGCCTGTTCGCTATCGTTCGAGTAGTTCGCTAAAAAAAAATTAACCGTACCTTTAATAAATCCTTGAAATCCATATAATCTGTGGCAAAAAAACAAAAAACATGAATACAAATACCTCACAAACAAAAATCGCAACTTTCGGTGAATTATTACTCCGGATGAATGTTGCCAACGGAAATCGATTTACACAGGCCAACGAAATAAAAGTTTACGTGGGTGGTGCCGAGGCAAATGTTTGTGTTTTGCTTTCCCAACTAGGAATACCTACCGATTACATTACCCGATTACCTCAAAATGACTTAGCGCAATTGGCTGTAAACGAACTTCAGAAATACAAAGTAAACACCTCGAAATGTGTTTATGGCGGAGACCGTTTAGGTTTATATTTTGTCGAAGCCGGAAATCAAATCCGACAATCACAAGTGATTTACGACCGAAGCAATTCGTCTTTCTCGACCATACAAAAAGATCAGATTAACTGGGATTTGGCTTTGGCCGATGTCACCCATTTTCATTGGTCCGGAATAAGTCCGGGAGTTTCGCATGAAGCAACTCTGGTTTGTAAAGAAGCCATTCTCGCGGCACATCAAAAAGGACTCCCTATTTCTTCCGACTTTAACTACCGTTCCAAATTATGGCAATACGGAAAGCATCCGTCAGAAGTCATGCCTGATCTGCTTCAATACAGTACCATTACAGTTGCCGATTTAGATGCGATTGAAATTTATTTCGGAATAAAAACCGACACACGAGAATCGGATGCCGACCGTTTTCAAAAGACATTCGAATTGTTAAAAGCAAAAATGCCTTTTCTAAAAACACTTGCCATGAGTTTCAGAAAGTCTGACGGGCCGGCACATTTATACAAAGGATTACTCATTCATGAAGGCAATTTTTATCAGACATCTGAACATAAAATTCATGCGGTAACAGATCAGATAGGTTCCGGTGATGCCTTCAACGCAGGATTATTATACGGACTGACTCATAAATTATCCGGTCAGGATTGCATCGAATGGGCAACTGCCTGTGGTGTCATCAAACAAAGTATTCATGGAGATTTCGCGATAAGCACTCCTGACGAAGTAAATCATTTTATTAAAAATGGCTCAAGTAACAGAATTAACAGATAAAACAAAAACATGTACAGCATATTAAAAACGCAAGGTGTACTTCCGTTAGTGACACAAATCAACATTGAAACAGCCCAAATAGTCTTGCAATCGGCGGCTGATGCTGGCATAAAAATTATCGAGTTTGCTGCTCGTGCAACTGATGCTAAAGAAGTTTTTAGCCAAATGATCCATTTTAAAAAAGCAAATAATTTAGAGGTTAAGATAGCCGTTGGATCAATATTAAGCGTTCAGGATGCTGAAACCTTTCATCAGTTAGGAGCAGATTGTATCGTTTGTCCACATACCGATCCGGAAATTGGGAACTACTGTTTCAAAAACAATATTTACTGGATTCCCGGAGCCGCGACCTTAAACGAAATACTCCATGCCAATAAATTAGGTGCCGAAATTGTAAAACTTTTTCCAGCCGATAAAATTGGTGGTCCCGGATATGTAAAAGCTATCAGAGCCCCTTTTCCAAACTTAAAAATAATGCCGACCGGCGGAGTAACCTTAGAAGAAAGCAACCTGAAATCATGGTTCAAATCGGGAGTGGTTTGCGTTGGAATTGGTTCTAATTTATTTACAAAAGAAATGATGCTCGATTTAAGTTATGAGCAGTCGCTTCAGGCTTTTCAAAATTTAATTGAAGTTGTCAAAAAAACAAGAAACTAAGTTATGCAAAACAATTGGTGGAAAATTAGCTCCGAAATCCGTGTAGACACCCCATTTTTGGCCGTTTACGAAGATCGTATTCAGACCAACATTGAACGTCTGATAGAATCTGTGAACGGTGATACTCAAAAATTAAGACCACACATCAAAACCCACAAAATTGGGGAGATTCTGGACTTGTTTAAAACCTATAACATCAACAAAGTTAAATGCGCCACAATTGCCGAAGCAGAACTTGCTGCCATACACGAAATTGCAGACGTACTTCTCGCCTATCAGCCTGTAGGCAATAAAAAAGAGCGATGGATTTCGTTACTTAAAAAATATCCTGCTACCGCTTTTTCAACCATTGTTGACAATTACGAATCCGCAAAAGCACTGGATATTGCGGCACATAAAAACAATCTAAAACTTACCCTTTACCTGGATCTGAACTCCGGGATGAACAGAACCGGAATTTCAATTTCTAAAAACTGGGAAGCGCTGATTGACGAAATTATCAAACTTAAAAACATTCATTTTGCAGGTATTCATCTGTATGATGGTCACCTGAAAGGAGATATTGAACATCGAAATTCGGTTGCCTCAAATATCTTCTTTAGCATAAACGAAGAAATTGAAGCTATACAGAAAAAACTGGGTTATGAATTAAAAATTGTAGCCGGAGGATCTAACACCTTTCCTTTTTACGCCACGCAGAAAAATGTAGAATGCAGTCCGGGAACTTTTGTCTTCTGGGATTCCAACTATCAAATTAACTTACCGGAGCAAAATTTCGAACCCGCTTTGGTAATCGTTGGAACTATCATCTCAAAACCAACCGATACTACGTTTTGCATTGACATTGGCTACAAAGCCGTTGCTTCTGAAAATCCTATCGATAAAAGACTGGTCATTTTAAATGACAATAACCTAATTCCAATTTCACATTCTGAAGAACATCTGATCATCGAAAATCGTGGTGAAAATAACTATGCGATTGGTGATACTATTTATGCGCAGCCCTACCACGTTTGTCCCACTTGCGCATTGTATGATTCCGTTCAGGTAGTCAATAGCGAACAGCAGATTTGTGATCAGTGGCTAGTGGTTGCGAGAAGTCGGAAAATTAATATCTAGTGAAGAGATATAGAATCAAGAGAATAGAATAAAGAATAAAGAAAAAAGACTATAGACCTTGTAGAAAACCTCTGAACCTTTGTCCCTTTGTCCCTTTGAACCTTTGCACCTTAAAAATAATACTATGTTTATAATAGACGCCCATTTAGACCTTAGCATGAATGCGATGGAATGGAACAGAGACCTACGAAACGACGTTTCCACTTTACGCCATTTAGAAAAAGGCATGACAGACAAACCCGATCGCGAACGTGCCACTGTTTCTTTTCCTGATTTGCGAAAAGGAAATATTGGAATTGTGGTCGCCACGCAAATTGCACGATTTGTAAAACCCGACAGCCTTATCCCCGGCTGGAACTCTCCTGAACAGGCATGGGCACAAACACAAGGGCAGCTCTCCTGGTACAAAGCCATGGAAGAAGCCGGAGAAATAACTCCCATTACAGACAAAAAATCACTACTGAAACAGATTGATTTATGGAATGACGGAACCCCAAATGATAAAAAGCCGATTGGCTATATTTTAAGTTTAGAAGGCGCTGATTCTATTATTGATATTTCTTACTTGGAAAAAGCATATCAGTACGGATTACGCGCTATCGGACCGGCACATTATGGTCCCGGCCGATACGCAAACGGAACGGATGCCACCGGAAAAATGCAGCAAAACGGACTTGATTTACTCAAAGAAATGGAACGATTGAACATTATTCTGGATGCCACTCATTTGTGTGATGATGCTTTCTGGCAGGCATTAGACCACTACAACGGACCGGTTTGGGCAAGCCACAACAATTGCCGAAGTCTGGTAGATCACAACCGTCAGTACAGCGACGAAATGATCAAGGCTTTGATTTCGCGTGGAGCAGTTATTGGAGGTGCTTTAGATGCCTGGATGCTGGTTCCGAATTGGGAGAGAGGCGTTTCAACCCCACAGGGAACAAACTGCAATCTCGAAACTGTTTTCAAACACATGGATCACATCTGCCAATTGGCCGGAAATGCGAATCATATAGGTGTAGGCTCTGATCTTGATGGTGCTTTTGGTACAGAGCAATCTCCGTACGATTTAAACACTATCGCCGATTTGCAGAAACTAGTTCTGATCTTTAAAAATCATGGGTATACTGACGAAGATTTAAATAAAATCTTTCATCAAAACTGGATCAACTTTTTACTAAAAAACTGGGATTAAACAAAAACTAAACTGGGAACTGCCTTCTTATACGCCTGTAGTTTTTCGTGATCGGGATCTACTTCCGTCACCACATAATCAACCTCCGATAAGTTGGCAATTTTCATTTTTAGAACCGTATCCAGTTTTTCAGAAATCGTAAGAATGGCTGTTTTTTCAGAAGCCTGAATCATAGCTTTTTTGACCTGAACTGTTTCCCAGTCAGAATCCGAAAAGCCACCTTCGATGTCTAAGGCATTGGTTCCTAATATTAACAAATCGACTTTAATATTAGCCAGCTGATTGTAAACATCGCCGCTCACACACATTTGGCTGTACGACGAAATGCTACCGCCAATCATGATAATTTTAACATTGGGTTTGTCCAGAAGCTCCACTGCTGATAAAACAGTAACGGTAAAAATAGTCAGATTTAAAGTGTCGGGAATCAATCGGATAAACTCTCTGATCGTTGTTCCGCCACCAAGCAATAAAACCATACCATCACGAAGTAAACCTAAAGTTTTCTGTGCAATGGTTTGTTTTGCTTCACCTGCATAAGTTTGATTGGAAGACGAATGGTGATAGGCTTTTGTCATCGCACCACCCTTTACTTTAATCAATAAGGACTCTGATTCAAGTTCATTAATATCCCGTCTCACAGTATCTTCTGAAACAAATAATTTAGCCGAAAGGGTTTCAAAACTTACACGGGTGTGCAGGTTAATCTCTTTTAAAATAAGATTTTTACGTTCTTCCTTGGTGTAATTAACCACTTCATTATCATTATTCATGCAAGTTCATTTTTAGTAAAGCAAATGTAAACAATTAATGCAATATTATTGCGAAACAAATTACAATACAATGTAATAAAAAAGTTAATTCATCTATTATAAAGACTTTTAAATACAAATCGCTTTTGCAAAAAAAATGCAACTCAACCAACAAACCTTATATTTGTTTAACAAACTCAAAAAGTAACCATGCAAAAAAGTGTTTTTCTTCTTTTACTATTTTGTTATTCTTTTGGAAGTGCTCAAACTTCCTCAACTAATAATTCAATCATTCCGGCTCCCAATTTTTATAAGGCAACCGGAGACAGTATTCGTTTCAACGGACAAATTAAAGTGCTGTTTGAAAAGAATAAATACAGCGCTAAAGAACAAAAAACGGCAAAGCTGTTGGAGTCTGCCATAAACGCAAACACAGCAAACAAAAAAAGCACTATCGATGTCGTATTCATAACACAAAATCCAGCTTCCTCTCTAAAAAAAGAAGGGTACAAAATTGTTATCACTCCAAAAAAAATAACCGTTACCGGAAGTGAAGAAGGATTGTTTTATGCGGTTCAGAGTTTACTGCAAATGCTTCCGAACAAACCCAAAAGTCAGGAAATAAAACTTCCTTGTGTCACCATAGAAGATGAACCGAGATACGATTACCGAGGTCTGCATTTAGACGTTTGCCGACACTTTTTTAGTGTTGACGTTATAAAAGATTTTATCGCTCAGATGTCCAGTTATAAATTAAATAATTTTCATTGGCATTTAACTGACGATCAGGGCTGGAGAATTGAAATCAAAAAATACCCAAAACTAACCGAAGTAGGTTCCAAAAGAGCACAGACTCTCGTAGGAAACAAGTTCGAGAGATTCCCTTATTTTTTTGATGGAAATCCGTATGGTGGTTTTTATACTCAGGAAGAAATCAAGGACGTGGTAAAATTTGCTGAAGAACATTATGTCAATGTGATCCCCGAAATCGAAATGCCGGGACATGCCACTGCAGCCGTTACTGCTTATCCAAATTTATCCTGTTTTCCCGATCGTTCTTATAAAGTTATTGAATACTGGGGAGTGTTTGAAGATATTTTCTGTGCAGGAAAAGAAGAAACCTTTACTTTTCTGGAAGATGTTTTAACCGAAGTCATGGCGTTATTCCCTAGCAAATACATTCACATTGGTGGTGATGAATGTCCAAAAGCCAGATGGAAAGAATGCCCAAACTGTCAAAAAAAGATCAAAGAATTAGGATTGAAAAACGAACATGAATTACAAACTTATCTTACCACCAGAATCGAAAAATTCCTGAACAATAATGGTAGACAAATTCTTGGTTGGGACGAAATGCTCGAAGGCGGATTAACTCCAAACGCAGCAGTAATGTCCTGGCGCGGGGAATCGGGCGGAATTGCCGCAGCCAAACAAAAACACTTTGTCATCATGAATCCGGAGCACATTTTGTATCTGGATTACAACCAGGCGTATTCGCCAAATGAACCTTTAACGGTGGGAAGATTAGTCACGGTCGAAAAAATGTACAACTACAACCCGACTCCGGTGGACAGTTTAACGATTGACGAACAAAAGTACATCATGGGCGTACAATCCAATTTGTGGTCGGAATATTTAACGAGCCCTGCCAAACTAAATTATCAACTTTATCCCCGAATATTTGCTTTGGCAGAAACTGCCTGGACAGCACCACAAAATAAAAATTACGATAATTTTGTTCTGAATCGCATGCCTCATCATTTAGAAAAACTGGAATTACAGAAAAGATTATACAAAGTACCAACACCGTTTGGAGCAAACGAAACCGCTTTAATCACTTCTAAATATACCTTGGATCTAAAACCAACCATCAAAAACGGACAAATTTTTTATACCATTGATGGCTATAACCCCGATGAAACGGCAGAACTTTACACCAAACCTGTCACGATACATGTTCCAAAAGGAGAATTCAGAATCGTAAAAACAGTTCAGATTAGCCCAAGCGGAAGAAAAAGCTCTATCAATAAAATTATACTCCGAAATCCTGATTTAAAACCTGCTTTAGCTGTAAAACCAACCAAACAAGGTTTAAAATACGAATACTTTATCGGAACCTTATTTCAGCAGGTTCAGGATTTAGAATTAGTGAAACCCGTAAATTCAGGAATATTCGAAGGTACCATGAGCAGTGAAAAGTGGAAAACGAAAAAAGAGCGCTACATTGGCCTAAAATTCGACGGATATATTTACGTACCGGAAACTGCAAATTATACCTTTTCAACGCTCTCAGACGACGGGTCGAAGCTTTTTATCGACAATGAACTGATCGTAAATAACGACGGAATACATTGGCTCAACGAAGCCTACGGAACCGTAAAACTTGAAAAAGGGTTTCACAAGTTCAACATCAGCTATTTTGATCAGGTAGGCGGAACCACTTTAAACTGTTTCATCCAGCCCGAAGGAAAAGAAAAACAGGAAATAAGCGCTTCGCAATTCTATTACGAATAAAAGCACAAAAGAGATAACCCAAAATAACAACTCCTTTGATGGAACAAAAATTCATAAAAAAGCAACAATAAAACCCCAACGGGGTAATATATTTATAAAACTTCAACAAGACCTATAAAAAAGCTCCAGAGGAGCGATATATATTTACAATCTAACACCTATCGCTCCTCTGGAGCTAACAAAAAAAAGCATCCGCCTATCGACGGATGCTTTTTGTATATCTAAAAGGCTACGTTTAAAATTATCCTTTCAAGCTTGCTGCTAAATACTCACGGTTCATACGTGCGATATTTTCAAGAGAGATTCCTTTAGGACATTCTACCTCGCAAGCTCCGGTATTTGTACAGTTACCAAAACCTTCAGCATCCATTTGGTGAACCATATTTAAAACACGGTCAACTGCTTCAACTTTACCTTGCGGTAATAAAGCATATTGAGATACTTTTGCAGAAACGAACAACATTGCTGATGAGTTTTTACAAGTTGCAACACAAGCTCCACAACCAATACAAGCTGCAGCATCAAAAGATTTATCTGCATCGTCTTTGTTGATAGGAATTGTATTCGCATCAATTGTATTTCCTGAAGTATTTACAGAGATAAATCCTCCTGCATGTTGAATTCTGTCAAAAGAACTTCTATCAACTACTAAATCTTTAATTACCGGGAAAGCTTTTGCTCTAAATGGCTCGATAAAAATCGTATCACCATCTTTGAACATACGCATGTGCAACTGACAAGTAGTAACTCCTCTGTCTGGTCCATGTGCTTCTCCGTTGATAAACAAAGAACACATTCCGCAAATTCCTTCGCGACAATCATGGTCAAATGCTACCGGTTCGTCTCCTTTATTGATCAATTGTTCGTTAAGAACGTCAAGCATTTCAAGGAAAGACATATCCGGTTCAATTCCGTCAATAGGATATTCAACAATCCCTCCTTTATCTTGGGCGTTTTTCTGACGCCATATTTTTAATGTAAGTTTCATTTTCTATAAGTTTAAAAGTCTTAAAGTCTAAAGTCATAAAGTCAAAAATCGAAAGCTTAATACTTTAAGACTTTGGACTTAGGACTTTGGACTAAACCCTATTTATAACTACGTTGTACTAATTTGATGTTTTCGTAAACCAGAGGTTCTTTGTGTAATACTGCGTCACTTGGTTTCCCTTTGTATTCCCAAGCTGCAACGTATGCAAAGTTCTCATCATCACGAAGTGCTTCACCTTCTTCTGTTTGATACTCTTCACGGAAGTGACCTCCACAAGATTCGTTACGGTGTAAAGCATCTTTTGCGAACAACTCTCCCAATTCTAAGAAATCGGCAACACGAGTTGCTTTTTCTAATTCCTGGTTAAATTCGTTAGCACTTCCAGGTACTTTTACGTCTTTATAAAACTCCTCACGTAAAGCGGCAATTTCTTCGATAGCTTCGGCTAAACCTTTTGCATTACGAGCCATACCTACTTTATCCCACATGATTTTCCCTAATTTCTTATGGAAATAATCTACAGAATGAGTTCCTTTATTATTGATAAATTTCTCGATTTGATCTTTTACTCCTTTTTCTGCTTCTACGAATTCTGGCAAATCTGTAGAAATAGGTCCCATTTTAATATCCGGAGCCAAATAATCTCCGATAGTATAAGGCAATACGAAATAACCATCTGCTAAACCTTGCATTAAGGCAGAAGCTCCAAGTCTGTTTGCTCCGTGATCAGAGAAGTTAGATTCTCCGATTGAGAAACATCCCGGAATGGTAGTCATTAAATTATAATCAACCCAGGTACCACCCATAGTGTAGTGAACCGCAGGGTAAATCATCATTGGCGTTACATAAGGATCTTCATCAACAATTTTCAAGTACATCTGGAATAAGTTTCCGTACTTACTTTTTACGATATCCGTTCCTAATTTAGTTACTAAAGCACTGTCATTTTCATTCAATCCTTTTACGTGAGCAGCCTCAGCACCGTAACGTTTAATAGCAGCGGCGAAATCTAAGTAAACCGCTTCTCCTGTTTTGTTCACACCAAAACCGGCATCACATCTTTCTTTTGCAGCACGAGACGCTACGTCACGAGGTACTAAGTTACCAAAAGCAGGATATCTTCTTTCTAAGAAATAATCTCTTTCGTCTTCAGATAAATCAGTTGCTTTTTTCTTTCCTTCACGAATTGCTTTCGCATCTTCTAATTTTGCAGGAACCCAAATACGACCGTCATTACGTAACGATTCAGACATCAAAGTCAATTTTGACTGGTGATCTCCCGAAACCGGAATACAAGTTGGGTGAATTTGTGTGTAACAAGGATTCGCGAAAAACGCTCCTTTTTTATGTATTTTCCAAGCTGCTGTTGCGTTACTTCCCATAGCATTTGTAGATAAGAAAAACACGTTTCCGTATCCTCCTGAACCTACTACTACCGCGTGAGCAGAGTGTCTTTCAATTTCTCCTGTGATAAGGTTACGAGCGATAATACCTCTCGCTTTTCCGTCAACGATTACAATGTCAAGCATTTCGTGACGGTTGTACATTTTTACTTTTCCACGACCAATCTGACGGTTCATTGCAGAATAAGCTCCTAACAATAATTGTTGTCCGGTTTGTCCTTGTGCGTAAAAAGTACGGGAAACCAAAGTTCCTCCAAAAGAACGGTTATCCAATAATCCACCATATTCACGAGCCAATGGTACCCCTTGAGCCACACACTGGTCGATAATATTAGCCGAAACTTCAGCCAAACGGTGAACGTTTGCCTCACGTGCACGGTAGTCACCTCCTTTTACAGTATCGTAAAATAATCTGTAAACAGAGTCACCGTCACCTTTATAATTTTTTGCAGCATTGATACCACCTTGTGCAGCAATAGAGTGCGCACGACGTGGTGAATCCTGAAAACAGAAAGCTTTTACGTTATATCCTAACTCAGCCAAAGTAGCCGCAGCAGAACCTCCAGCCAAACCTGTTCCAACTATAATAATATCTAAATTACGTTTGTTAGCAGGGTTTACTAAATTAATATGATCTTTATAATTTGTCCATTTGTCCGATATTGGACCATTTGGAATTTTTGAATCTAATGCCATTATAATTGATATTAATTATTGAAATGATGAAATAATGCGATGATAACGAAAAGTGCCGGTACTACAACCGCAAATCCATAACCAACTTTACTTAAGAATCGAGAATACTTATTGTGCATCCCAACGGATTGAAGAGATGAACTGAATCCGTGCCAAAGGTGAAATCCTAATAACACAAATGAGATACAGTAAATACCTGTGCGGATTGGATCATGAAACTTATGCACTAGCTCTCCATAATATCTTGTCGCGTCCGGTGCTGTACCTGCAATATATTTGTAAGTAACTTCAGGAAACCAAAAATCATAGAAATGCAATCCTAAGAAAGCCAAAATAACTAAGCCTGAGATAATCATGTTTCTCGAAGTCCAAGAAGCATTAGCAGCTCCGTTGTATTTTGCATAAGCAATTGGTCTTGCTGCGCTATTTTGAGCAGTCAATACAAATCCCATTACGAAATGGAAAATTACTCCGATTGCCAAAACAGGTTGCATTACATATTGAATCAGCGGATTGTATCCCATAAAGTGAGAAGCTTCGTTAAAAACATCTTCACTAATAATAGAAATAAAATTTAAGGAAACATGCAGCGCTAAAAACGTGATTAAGAATATTCCCGAAAGAGCCATAGCCACTTTCTTTAAGATGGAAGCATTCAATAGTGCAGATTGTGCCATAAGTGTTAAAGTAGTTTGTTTTAAAAAATTAGACAAAAATAAAGCAATTAGACATGAACTACAACCATTTCGTTGTTATTTATAATGATTTTAAAGAGCTTTCGGTGATATTATTGCAAATTATTTAAAAACAAGAAAATAGAAATTTTTCGCAAGTGATTTTAACGAATTCCTAGTTTTTATATAATTACCAAATTGTTATTTTTCACCCCTTTTTGCTCTGTTTTCCTCAAAAGTAAAGCGAGCCCGAATTTTATTGAATGAAAACAAGGGAATTTTAAGAGCATAATTTTACCTTTATCGGCTTCAAAAAAAATGACAATGAAAACAGGAATTGACGCTATTTCTTTTGATGTAGCCAACATACATTTACCTATAAAAACTTTGGCGACTGCCAGAAATATTGAACCCGAAAAATTAGAAAAAGGCCTTGGACTAATTAAAATGACTTTACCCGATGTTCATCAGGATCCGGTAGTTTTTGGCGCCAATGCTTTAACGAAACTTATTCTGGATCACAATATCAACTTAAACGAAATTAGCAGGATCTATGTTGGAACCGAAAGTAGTATCGACAGTTCTAAACCGATCAGTTCTTTTTTAATTAGTTTGATGGAGCAAAAATTTGGAGAAGATACTTTGGCGGAATGTGATGTAGTCGATTTTACTTTTGCCTGTATTGGCGGTGTTGACGCTTTGCAAAATTGTATTGACTTCGTAAAATTGAATCCGGCCAAAAAAGCAATTGTCGTAACAACTGATTTTGCCAAATACGATTTAAACTCTACCGGAGAATATACCCAGGGTGCCGGAGCAGTTGCAATGTTAGTGACTTCTAACCCCAGAATTATCGCTTTTGACGAAAACTGGGCAACCAGCACAAAAGGAGTTTTTGACTTCTTTAAACCGTATCGAACCCTCTCTAAAGAAGAAATCACCAAAAACACCAACAACGATCTCTGGTTTGATAATTTAGAAGCCGAAATAGAAATCCATAAAGACCAACCGGTTTTCGACGGTCAGTACTCCAACCAATGTTATATGGATCGTACCCGTAATGCTTATTTCTCCTTTAAAAAACTAAAGAATACAACTGAAACTTTATACAATTCCTGGAACAGTATTATCATGCATCTTCCGTATTCTTTTCAGGGACGACGTATGTTATCTGAAATTTACGCTTTAGACAATGCCGAAAAAATCATTTCAGAAAACATTGAGTCAACAGAATATCAGCTTAAAATTAAGGAAGTCGCAAAATCTGAAGAATATAGAAATTTTGTAACCGAGAAATTACAACCTGCTGAATTGGCTTCGTCTTTAATTGGTAATCTTTATACAGGTTCTATTTTCATGGGATTGTTATCGACTTTGGCTCATTATTATGATACCAATAAAGAAATCGCCGGAACTCAATTTGGATTTTTAGCTTACGGAAGCGGATCGAAATCGAAAGTTTTTGAAGGTACAATCCAGCCGGAATGGAAAGCTGCACTGGAAACCGTGAAGCTTTTTGAAAATTTGAAGGAAAGTGTAGAAATTGATTTCAACACTTACGAAGGCCTTCATAAAAAAGAACAAAAACAAAGCGTCAGAACTCCAAAAAACGAATGGATTCTAGACCGAATCGAAAAAGAGATCCCTGTTTTGATTGGGGCGAGATATTATAAGTGGGTTGATTAAGTAAAATTCCAAACTTTTTAAATTCCAAATTCCAATAAAAAAACCGAAGCAGTTTGCTTCGGTTTTTTGGTTTTATACAGATAGTTTCTCATTTCGACGAGGGAGAAATCTTCGCAAATAGCTGCGATTAGAATGTTACCAATCTTTGTAGAATTACTCTCGAAGATTTCTCCTTTCGGTCGAAATGACAAGATTGCGCTAAAAACTTTGTCAAAAGCTACAGAAACCTTTTTAACTACGTGGAGCAGTCTTTTATAAAAATCATTGAGAATCAAAAACTTGATAATGCTGTTTAACATCTTTCAATATCGCATAAACGACATCCATGTTTCCTTCCTGACTTCTTCTTGCCCAAAAGCTGTAAATCCAAACTGCTGTCGCTTTATTTTTGTAGTCAGTTTTTGTATTTTGCTTAGAATTTCTAGTAATCAAACCCCACGTTTTTTTTGAAACAAAAGGGCTGATTTCATTAAAATGATGATTTGGAAACTCTTTTTCAGCACCATAAATCATTGTTTTATAAATCATATCTATTACTTCAATTTCACCCTTATTTTCATTTTCAGCACGAGAAATATCATCTCTGCTCGAAATCAAGACCTCTATAAGTAAATCTAGATTTGAATCGTTGTATATATTTCTTGATAAGAGCGCAAACAAAATCGGTCTATAACTTTCATATGCATCTCTAAGTTCATCAGGATTCTCTCTTAACTTATCCGTGAGAAGCTTAGTTTCATATACATATTCATCAATATGTAACCCAATTTTAGTTTCATTTCTATAACCTGTTAAAGACTGATTTTTCCTTAAATACAAAAAATCTCTGAAGAAAAATTTTATCTCGTTACTTATTCTAGAATCGCTATATTCTTCATCATATCGATTCCTCAAAAATCCCGTAGATTTTACATTAGAGGTATTCATATCTATAAAACCATAATAATCCTCTACATATTTCACTCCATTTCCAATTACTTCAGTTTCCTCTACAGTACTGCTATCAACTAAAGCCAGTCTTTCATCTACTAACGGCATTACTTTTATAGCGTCAAACATTACATTTAAATAGCATTCCGGAGTAGCCATGCTTCCAACCCCAATAAAGAAAGCTCCTCCAAAAAGAATTAGCGAAAGAAAAACCATTAAAGAACTAAGCATTTTACTTACTTCATTAACCTTTTCTTTTACCTTAAAAAAAAGACCAATAATTAAGCTTACTACCATTAAAAGAACTACGAAAATACAGAGCTTTAAAATAAAAACTTTATACTCTTCTGCTGCACTTCTGAAACTTAAAGCAATACAAATGAGAGAAGTTAAAAACATAAAACTCGCAAAAATTACATAGGTAAAAAAAGAAATGGTCCAAAATTTATCTTCACCTTCTTTTTCAGAATGATTTTTTGATAAGTCCGAATAAATAACTGTTATTACTAATCGCTGTACTAGAATAGAAACTCCCAATAAAATAAGAGGAAAAAAGCCAATTAAGAATAATGGAATTTTTGTAATTATAGAAAAAAACTCCCCATACTCTACCTTAGAAAAGGTAAAACCTAATGCGATAAGTACAAAAAACTGAACGATTAAAATTATTTTATAAGATTTTATCATTCTTCAGAATTTTCATAATGTTCTTTTATTTCTTTTAAAATCAAGGCTACTTCTTTTAAATTCCCTTCCTTATTTCTTCTGACCCAAAAACCATAGAACCACATCAAATCTGCTTTAGTATAATCATCTTGATCTGCAGAAGTTTTTAAATCTTTAATCTTTTGAATGGTTTCCTGAGAAAAATAGCTTTCAAATTTTAAAAAATATTCTTCTTGATACGGACCATTTTTTTGCTCAGTTCCCATAACTCGATATATTTCAATCAATTTATCTTTTTGACTTCCAATATCCTCATAGGCTAATAATAATCCGTTTACTATTTTATCAAAATTAGCTTCTTGATAAGTTTCATCCGATACAGCACTATAAAATACTCGTTTATACATTTCAAATTCAGAATAAAGCTTATCTGGCTTATTTCTTAAACTATCAATGAATTGTACGAGATAATAATTTTCATTTTCTGCAATATGATTTTGCATACTATAATCTATCGATTGTCTAACACCAAAAAAATTATGCTCTCCTTTTGTTCCGCCCCAATTCTCAATTAAAGAAATCCATGAATCATACAACAAAACTGCAGTGTCTTCGCTTTCGTCGTCACCTTCGTCGCTCTCGCCATAATCTTCATAAACTTCTTCTTGATTTCCTGTTTGTTTTTGTCCTTTAGCAATAAAATGTCTTTCTGAATTTTCTATAAATACTGAAACAAATGCCAATTCAAAAACACTCGAAACGGTTAGAATTAAGAAACTAAATACCAAAATAGCCGTAGCTAATGATTTATTTGTTTTCCAATAAATACCAGCCGCTAATAAAAAAGAGGCAACAACCAAACTAATTACAATAACAAGCAGGAATCTAGAAAATATAATTGCATAAAAATGAACCGGCTGATCTATAATTAAAGCATCCTTTTGAAAAACCAATACTGAAAATATACCAATGACCAACAATAAAAAAACGTTGCAATAGAAAGCAAATTTCCAAAAGTTCTGTTTACGCTTTCTTTTTACAATTTCTTCATCATCTTCTGGAGTTTTTGGAGTTTTTGGAAACAAAGTAAAAAGGGCAACGATACAGCAGACAGCAAAAGAAATTAAAGGCAGCAATTCACCATAATTAAACTCATAAGGATGAATTTCTCTAATTCTGATTACTTTTTGACTTTTCGGATTAGAGAGTATAAAAACACCTAATAAAAAAACAGGGATAAACTGAAGTAATAAAACGTTTTTAAAAAACTTAGTTTTTTTATTCATAAACGGAGTTAAAAATTGTGTAGGAATTTGCCCAAAACTATTAAAAAAATTAACATTTACCGTGTGTTTTTTATTTTTTTCCAAGAAAACACACGGTATTTTAAGTTAAAAATAAAAAGTCAACAATCAATCCTTCTTATGCTGTTCCGTATAATTCTGATTGCCTTTTAGTTGAGAATCTTCGCTATGCATTCCGTTTGCCATTCCGAGCATGAAAGCGGTCATTATTAAAATTAGTTTTCTCTTTACCCCATAAAGAAGTGGTCGCTTAGATGGCTCTAAACGTGTTTTATTAGGTTTATACATTTGGTAAATAATAAATGATTAGACATTTTGAGTCGTTTAACGCCTTAATCAGCATAAAAACTCAGAAAATAAATTCCTTAAATAATGTCTAAACTTCCTCTGAAGTTACCCGAAGCCATCATTTCATTTACAAAAACAGACTGTCTAATAAATGAAGTTAAATTTTGATAGCGCTTTTGCTGTAATTTGAAAACCATCTTGCTTTGAAAACTAAAAACATTTTCAAAGCTCAAAAAATTCAAAACAATCGAAAAAACCGATTTAACACAAGAAGTAATTTGTCCAAATTGGTAGCAACGAGAACTTTTTAGATCCGAACCTGCTTTTACAACTACAAATGAAGACTGGTAATACTCAGCCGATTTTGATGGAGCATATAAAGTACCGTCACCTGCAATCACGACAAAAGTCAGAAAGAGTGCGATGAGATATTTTAGATGTTTTTTCAATTGATTTAAATTTGGATTCCGAATTAGCTTTCAAAAATACAAATTAACACAGAAATTTCAATTTTGAACGACTATTTTTCCTCAGTAAAATCTTTACTTTCATTCTGAAAAAGCAGCAACCCTAATCCTAAAACAAAAACCAAACAACTCAAAAGCATTAAAACGCCATTTTTCAAAGCAAAAAATGAAAATCCCACAGCAACCGAACCAACAATTACCATCAAAGATTTTACAGTTTCCGTTTTTATAAAAGTAAATGCATGAACTGCCAAACCAACAAAAAGCAAAGAGGGCCCAACAATCACAAAAGGATAAAGAATAGATGGTGTATCACTAATCTGCTTGCTCAATGCCTCTCTGGCAATATCGTTATTCCCAAAACTCCACATTATAAAATCAATCGTACAAAGACCAATGTGGGCAATAATACCAAAAGTGGTTAATACTGATGCAATCGAATTTAGCTTGCTTTTCGGAAACACATCATTAAATGACAACAACAAACAGGCGCCAACTAAATTAAACCAATGCGCAAAATCGATTGGTTTTTGAAAGTCTGGCAAAATTTTAGAAAAGAAAAGATAACTCACAAGAAAAAATAGCAATCCTAGCAGGCAAATGTGTTTTGTTTTCATAATTTATTTTTAAAATTGATGAAGCAAAACTATTTTTTTAAATCCTCTCAAATCCCATTTTTATTGGCTTTGGTACAAAACTTACTGTTTTAGGTACAAAACTACAAAGTCAAAAGACTTGCTTTATAATTTTTAGATACCGGAAGTTCTATTTGAGTAAGAATGATTGTATTTGAATTCCTCCAGGATTTAAAATGCAATGGATTTATTAAATGCGAACGATGAATTTGAAGCAAAAAATCAAAATCTTCCTGCACTTTTTTGAGTGAAGAACGAATCAATTTTGCCCGAAGCTGATTGTTTTCCAAATAAAAGATCTCTACATAATTCTGAGCATTTGAAATACAAACCAAATCTGCTTTTTTGATTTTTAAAACATCTAATTTGTTTTCTCCTTTAATAACCAAAAAATCCTCTTTTATCGGAATCAGTTTAAGCAAATAACGTCTTGCCAAAACAATTACAGGAGTTAAAATCAGGGCGACTTTGATAAAGATAATCGAGAAAAATGCTGTAAAAGTATATCCTCCGTTTAAAATTGGACTTTTATAATAGGTGTAAGTTCCAAAAAGATAAATCAAATAAAAGAAAACTATACTTGCGATTTCTAAACTAACGCTCCATTTGGATATCTTCTTGTAAATACTCTTTTGAATAAATCCAACAATTGAATAACATAAAAATGCCAAAGCACTAAAACCTAAACTAATTAAAAGCCATGATTTAAAATTTATCGTACCGTCGTCAAATGGTCTGATGATGAAAGCAAAAACAAACAGCCAAACACTAATTAGTGCGCCAACTACCAAATGATGTTTTATGGACGTATTTAATTGCTGCATTTTTTCTTTAGGCAAATTATTAATTTACAATATTAAACTTTTACCCAACTTTCATCAAGTAAAAATCACTCCGAATCGAAAACTTTCCTTTGTAAGTATTTATTTAAAAATAATTCATATTTTTATCAAAGTGGTATCCGAAAAACTTATAGAGTAGGAAAATCAAAAAAACAAAAAAACCATTTATGAAAAATTTCCAAAAATTAACCAAAGAAGAATTAAAATCCATTAATGCCGGTACCGGAAAATGTATAGCATATCCTTTATGCAACGGTGAACAAGTTACTCCTATTGGACAAAACTCATGTGGCTGGTATTTATATAAAACAGCATCAAACAGTACTTGCATGGAATACGGACTATCTTAACAACATACTCCTCAATTTAGTAAAACTGCTATCAACAAAATAGCAGTTTTTTTTATACTCCGTCTTTTTCATCGCCAAAATGCTTACTTATAAATCGTAAACTTATTATGCGTTAAACCAAAACCAAGATTTTCGTAAATCAACACGTTTTCAACCCGTCTTTTATTGGTCGTAACTTCAATACTTTTCAAATTATTCCGATCGGCATATTGCAAAATCTCATTTATTAATTGCCTTCCAATGCCTTTCCCGCGATAATTTTGATGAATAAAAAACTCCTGGATTTCACCCACCAAACCGCAATGATGCAAAAGATTTTGGGTGTGAAAGCTAATAAAACCTAAACCTTCATTTTCGTTTTCAGCAATTAGATAGACATTTCTAGGATTTGAAATGTTTTCATTGAATATTTCCTTAAAAACTTCAAAATCTAAAACTTCGTTTTCAAGCTCGTTTATAGCTTGGTAAACAAAATCTAAATCCTGTTTTTCTACTTTTCTGATTTTAATATTTGATTTCATGATTTCTAAATTCATTTAAACTGACAACCATTCTAAAGCTATAAATTTATCACAATCATCTTTCCAATCAGGAGTCCGGTCCAGAAGTATCGCACCACCTCCTTTTTTAATCTCATTCTTAACTATATTACAAGTTTCTTTTGCATCATCAGATCCTTGTCCTGCTAATTCAAAAACTATATATTTTGTTTTAGAAAATGTCGCATATAACGAAAGTAACCTTTTAGTATTCCAATAAAGCTCATTAATTTTCGTCTTTTTATTAATCCATGGTATTTCATAGATTTTCTGAATAAATTTACTTTCCAAATTTGCTTTTTTCCTTAAATACTCGTCAACTCTAACCGGGAAAAACAAACTCCTGAATTTTGATTCTCTAAAATAATCTACATAAGTTAAAGACTTTGTCACAATTACATTTTCATTTTTTATTCTTCCCGCAAAAATAGCCACCAACTGCTCCTTTAAATCATAAAAATGAGCTCCTTCTCCTAAATAAATAATAACCAACTCTCCTTCTCTTAACTCAAAAGGCGGTATAAAATAATGATCAGTCTTGATCCCTTTACTTTCAATTATAAGTTCGTTCATTTTATCAGAATAAATATTCATTCAAACCAATACGCTCAAATTTAACCTTGTATTTTTGAACATAGTTATCCCATTTCGGTTTATTTTCTTCATTATTATAAAGAGATGCCGCATAATCAGCAACTTCTTTACTAAAGTGATTACCCAAAATAGCGTCGAGATATTCTATTCCGGAATCGATGACACTTTTTAAAATAGATAATTTATCCTTTCCGTTTTCTTTGCAAATCTTGTCGAGCCACAATCCTTTACCAATTTTCACATATGCGGAGAGCAAACTATCGGTGATAAATTCCGCAGGAACATCATTGATATTGGGTTCGTGTTTACCCTTTTTAAAAGTCGTAATAATTAATTCTTCCGAATAAAAACGCCCCGGAATCAATGAAACCAATGTTCCGCTTTGAGCCGCTTTCCAGCAAAGTTCTTCGGTTATAAATGGATCGGGAATTACCTGAAGCGCAAAACCATCCGTACTCACTAATTTTTCACAAATTTCAAACGTAATAAAATCTTCTTCCACAAACGGTAACGCATGATGGGTTATATTTAATGCCATCTCGCACAATGCTGCTGTTTTAAACTGGAGCGGAACTATTTTTAAATCTCTGTAATTTGACGAAACTCTCTTTTGCCAGTATTCCTGGTTTTTCGGTAACGGATTACTTTCTTTTAAAACCAACTCACCCTCCTCCAACTCTCTTTTGAGCTCTTCAAAAGTAGTTACTAGAGAATTATTAAGATGTTTTCGCAATTCGGCTGAAATAACTTCTTCGTCAGTTTCCTCATCATATTCCGATTCATTTTCCGGATCCATGTCGTCTGTTTTATCATTGTAGTAAAACAAATTGTTATTACGGCTTGAGAATGTGGTATAATGATCTTCAACTATAAAAACCGGAGCTTCAATACAGCCCGAACATTTAAAATTACCATGATTATAGGAAGTCATCACTACTTCTTTCGCTGTAACATTGCCTTCAATTTCTACATACGAACCTCCCAACAACATGCTTTGACAACTTACATCTCCTTTAATAAGAACATAAGGTCCGTAATCGCCTTCAGCATTTATAATCGTTCCGTTTACAGAAAGATTTCCATTTATTAAGACTCCCTCGATTCTAAGATCTTCCATTTCTTTTAAGGGAAGATTTAATACCCTGGCAAGCCATTTTTTCTCTTTATTCTCATAAAGATCGAAATAAAAGTTTCCTTCAAAATTTACACTTTCGGATGCAATCAAAAAGAAATCCTCCTCTTCCCATTCCTCAAAATAATCGAAACCTTCTCGATCGATTAAAAATGGATATTGCGATTTGACTTCTTTGATTGTAATTAATTTGAAACCTGGGTGATGCATTTTATACTTTATTGGGCTATTATTTATACTCGATTATACAATATTACGCAATATTGTCCTTTCGACGAAGGAGAAATCACACACGTTGATCGGCAAAGATTGGCGACCTTGATTGCGGAATTTCTAATGTGATCTCTCCTGCGTCGAGATGACAAGGATCGCATTTCTTCAGAATCAAAAACAGTAAGAAAAATTGTATATTTATAACATTGAAAAACAATTTACAAAATGTATCTCACAAGTGAATACTTGTTTTCGACCAAAACCAAAAATGTAAAAGAATTTTAAATATCTTTGAATTATGAGCACAGCAAAACCAAAACATATCGGCCGAAACATAAGCCGAATAAGAGAATTGAGAGATATGAAGCAGGAAGCTCTTGCACAGGCAATCGGTACAACCCAACAATCTATCTCTATTATTGAAGGAAGCGAAAGCGTTGACGACGAAAAACTTAAAAAAATCGCCGAAGCTTTAGGCGTACCTGCCGAAGTAATCCGGAATTTTTCTGAAGAAGCTGTTTTTAATATTATTGGAAATACTATTGACATCGAAACAAGCAATGGTTCTTCTGTTATTAGTTATGGATGTACTTTTAATCCGTTTGACAAACTTCTCGATGTTCTTGACAAAAATGAAAAACTTTACGAAAGACTAGTTGAAGCGGAAAGAGAGAAAGTGGCTCTTTTGGAGAAACTGTTGAAATAGAAACTTATTTATAAATGAAAAACCGAAGCTGGATTAGCTTCGGTTTTTTTGTGTAAAAAAGTTACTCTATTCAACGAAGAAAAATCTGCAAAATCTATGAAATCTGCGTGAAATAATAATTGCCAATCTTTGTCGAGTTTCGAGTATGATTCTTCGTTCCTCAGAATGACAAGATTGCACTTAATTGCCTCTTTGTGAATTTGCAAGAAAAAACTACCGTGCTTTGCGTAAACCTTAGCGTACTTTGCGGTTAAATCAAAATATTTATTTTCTTGATGATTCCAGTCTCTTTATTTTTTGTTTCATTAACTTCAATTCTTTCTCTTGTTTTTCACTTTTCTTATTTTGAATTTCAAGTTTTTTATTTTGTTCGATGGTATACAAAGTAAGTTCTTCGATTTTCTGTAGTAATTTCATTTGAAATTCTTTCATTTCAAGTCCGTTTGCAATCATCTCTTTTTCAGATGCAATTTCCGGAAGATGTTTATTTCGAGTTACAAATTCTTCCAACTTATTCAAATCCATTAATTTATAATTATCTTCAAAAACAAAATCGCAACCTCCCGATAAATCAACTTTTACCTCTTGTGCTCTAATTGTACCGCAAACATCTAATTTGTAAAGTGGAGATACTGTCCCAATTCCAACAAGTCCTTCCCCCGTAATAACCATTCTATCATAATTACTTAAATCTGAACCATTCCATGTTGTAGTATGAAAACGAATGTCTCCATAAAGATAACTCCCCGCGGGATTAGGATTTACAGAATAAATTCCTGAACCACCTCTTCCGAAACTTAATCCTCCTTTATAAGTAACTTGCCCTCCAGTGGCTGGAATAAATGTTCCTGAAGTTTTTTCACTAATAACCAATGTTGGTTCTTTACCATTAGGAAGAAAACCATTAACCGTTGTTCCGGAATAAGAAGCAAAATCACTATAAACAGCAGAATTACCTCGTACTTCAAGTTTGGCTGTCGGAGTATCCACCCCAATACCAACTTTTCCATTATTTGGTTGTAAAATTGTTCCACTTTTAGAATGTTCAGATCCACCATCAATAATAATACCTGTTAGAAAGGCTAATTTTAGTTGTTGGTAATTTGGTCCTTCAAACACCCCAGTCGTCCTGTATATTCCATAACTCAAAGGACTAGGCTTAAACCAGGTAATCCCATCAGGAACATTACGTCCGTCATTAACATCACTAAAGTTTATTGAATTATGCAATTCATAAGTTTGCGCATTAAGAAACTGAAACAAAGTCAGCGTAAAAAAAGTAAATAAGCCTTTAATCTTCATATAAATATTCATTTGTTAAAACAGTTCTTCAATTATAAATCTACATTTTAATAATTGAATGAATCTGCCTACATTATTAATTTTTTTTGGCTAAAATAGTATTTCAACTTGTACATTTCGATAAATTCAAAAAAAGTTAATCCATAAAATTTATTTGAAACAAAACCGTCAATCTTTGTCGAGTTCCGTGTGTGATTCTTCGTTCCTCAGTATGACAAGATTGTGTTTAAGGCTAACTGTAAAAAGAAAAAAAATCTGCAGAATCTGCGTGAGACAAAACCGCTAATCTTTGTCGAGTTTCGAGTGTGATTCTTCGTCCCTCAGAATGACAAACCTTATACCTATCAATCTTTGTCGAGTTACTTACGAAGATCTCTCCTTCGTCGAGATGACAAGATTGTGGTTAAGGCAAACTGTAAAAAGAAAAAATCTGCAGAATCTGAGAAATCTGCGTGAAACAAAATCGCCAATCCTTGTATAGTTTCGTATGTGATTCTTCGTTCCTCAGAATGACAAACCTTACGCCTATCAATCTTTGTCGAGTTACTTACGAAGATCTCTCCTTCGTCGAGATGACAAGATTGTGGTTAAGGCTAACTGTAAAAAGAAAAAAAATCTGCAAAATCTGCAGAATCTGCGTGAAACAAAATCGCCAATCTTTGTCGAGTTACGAGTGTGATTCTTCGTCCCTCAGAATGACAAACCTTATACCTATCAATCTTTGTCGAGCTACTTGCGAAGATCTCTCTTTTTGTTTTAGTGAGTCTTTATGCATTTCAAAGTTTTCGTAACAAAAAATGAACTAAAAATATTTTGTTACACTTTTTGAAACAAAATTAAAATTTTAAAAAAAATGTTACAGCTTTTGAAACAAATTAGAATAAAATAAAAATTTGTTACAACTTCCTTTGCGCCCTTTACGATGATCATTTGACTTCGCTCAGGAAGACAGAAACAACTAAAACTTTGCGGCTTTGCGACTTTGCGAGAAAAGAAACTAGCGTGCTTCGCGTAAACCTTAGCGCCCTTTGCGGTTATCCTTCAACTTCGCTCAGGAGAACACAAAACAAATAATAAAACTTTAAGAAATCAATTTCATGCTGTTTGCTGAAAAAACGTAATTTTGAAATTCCAAGTTCAAAAATGAAACGATTATGAAATATCACCAAATAAACAGCGCTCTTTTTGTAAAAAACCGCAAAAAATTCACGGCAGAAATGAAACCTAATTCAGTTGCCGTTTTTAATTCTAATGACATTTACCCGGTTAGTGCCGACAGTACTTTACCGTTTGCACAACACCGAGACATTTTTTATCTGAGTGGTGTAGATCAGGAAGAAAGTATTTTACTTTTGTTTCCGGATGCGCCTTACGAGCACCAAAAAGAAATTCTTTTTCTGAAAGAAACCAGCGAACACATTGCGATCTGGGAAGGCGAAAAACTGACTAAAGAACGTGCTTTTCAGGTTTCAGGAATCAGAACGGTGTATTGGTTACAGGATTTTCATAAGATTTTGAACGAAATGATGACGTATGCCGATACGATGTACATCAACACCAACGAACATTACCGTGCTACAGTGGAGACAGAAACCCGTGAAGCCCGATTTGTAAAATGGTGGAAAGAGCGTTATCCGGCACACAATGTAGCCAAAAGCAACCCGATTTTACAACGCCTTCGTTCAGTAAAAGAAAGCGAAGAACTTGATTTGATTCAGCAAGCTTGTGACATTACCGAAAAAGGTTTCCGTAGATTATTATCATTTGTAAAACCAAATGTTACCGAATATGAAATCGAAGCGGAATTGATTCATGAATTTATCCGTAACCGTTCTAAAGGTTTTGCTTACACGCCAATTATTGCTTCGGGAAATAATGCCAATGTTTTGCATTACATCGAAAACAACCAGCAATGTAAAGAAGGAGATTTAATTTTATTGGATGTTGCTGCCGAATACGCCAACTACTCAAGCGATTTATCCCGTACAATTCCGGTTTCGGGAAGATATAACGAAAGACAAAAAGCAGTTTACAATGCTGTTTTAAGAGTAAAAAACGAAGCTACAAAAATGTTGACTCCGGGAACACTTTGGAAACAATACCATGTAGAAGTAGGAAAAGTGATGACCTCTGAATTATTAGGTTTAGGTTTGATCGACAAAGCCGATGTTCAGAACGAAAATCCGGAATGGCCGGCTTACAAAAAATATTTCATGCACGGAACGTCCCACCATATGGGGCTGGACACGCACGACTACGGATTGCTTCACGAACCAATGAAGGCCAATATGGTTTTTACGGTTGAACCGGGAATTTACATTCCGGCAGAAGGTTTCGGAATTCGTTTAGAAGACAACGTAGTAATTCAGGAAAAAGGAGAACCTTTTAACCTGATGCGCAACATTCCGATTGAAGCTGACGAGATTGAAAGCTTGATGAATGAATAAATAGAAAAAAGCCCTTAATAAATTTATTAAGGGCTTTTTCAATTTTATATATCAGTTACTCTCCGATTTTTGCGATTTGCACATCTAACTGGAATTTACCGGCAGCTTCGCTTTCATCAATCAAATCAAAAAGCTCTAAAGCTCTTCTTGCGTTTTTCTCTTCCTCTCTCTGCTCAGCAACATACCACATCATAAAATCTTCTGTAGCATAGTCATTTTCAGCTCTACATTTTGCAATTACTTTATTCACTGCTTGTGTAACTGCAATTTCATTCTGCAAAGCAATTTCAAATACTTCTCTCAAAGAAGCAAACTCTTGTTGTACTTCCGGAACAGACGGCGTAACGGCAATCCCTCCCATATCTGTAATATATTTGAAAACTTTTAGGAAATGCTCTCTTTCTTCTTCGGCTTGTTTGTACAAATAAGATGCTGTATTGGCATAACCATTTCTATCTAACCATGCAGCCATAGCTAAATATTTGTTAGAAGCGTCACTTTCTAATTTTGCTTGTAAGTTTAATATATTTTCTACACTTTCAACTAATGAAGTACGTGTTCTTAATAAATCTTTCATATCCTCTAATTTTTATATGTGTAAAATTACAAAAATTAAAGGAGGCTCCTCCAACTGCTTGAAAATTTGGATTTGATCTAAGTAAGAATCTAAATAAGCTCTACGTTTACAATGTTACAAAGCATAGAATGTAAAGTGAGGGTAAATTTAGTTCCGTTTAATAAATCTCTTAACTGCACTATTTCACAGATAGTAAGATTTCTGGAAAAATTTCTTTTGGTGGTTTCAATCAATTGTGCGTCTGACCGATCAGATAAGTCATAAAGCATATTAAGAATATCAACGCTATTGACCTTTCTTTGAAAAATCAAAAAATCATGAATTTTGTAACTTGACACTGTATCAACAAAATTGATAATTATACTATTAGTCAAATCACATTGATAACTGTATCCTTTTTCGGTTTCAAATAATACTTTGGTGGTCAAATCACTAACTAATGCCATTCTGATAAAATATAATAACGTTGCAAAAATATAAAATTCAACGCAATAAAAAACATAATTAAGACTAATTTAAAATAACAAAATCTTTTAATGTTCTTAAAAACAGCGGTAACTCACTAAAGAGTGTAACATTCTACGGCATTATCAGTCTAATTTTAAAAACAAATAAATTAAGAAATTATGCAAGCACACGAAATAGATTATCAGATTTTTGGTGAAGAAATGCAATATGTTGAAATAGAACTGGACCCGCAGGAAATTGTAATTGCCGAAGCCGGCAGTTTCATGATGATGGAAAACAATATCCAGATGGAAACGATATTTGGAGACGGTTCTCAACAACAAGGCTCAGGTTTGTTTGGCAAACTTTTAAACGCAGGTAAAAGAGTTCTTACCGGCGAAAGTTTATTTATGACAGCATTTTTAAACCAAGGCAATAGCAAAAGCAAAGTTTCATTTGCGTCGCCATATCCCGGAAAAATTCTTCCGATTGATTTAACAGAATTTCAAGGCAAATTTATTTGCCAAAAAAGCTCGTTTTTATGCGCTGCTAAAGGTGTTTCTGTCGGAATAGAATTTTCTCAGAAACTTGGACGTGGTTTATTTGGCGGTGAAGGCTTTATTATGCAGAAAATCGAAGGAGATGGAATGGCATTTGTACATTCGGGCGGAACAATGGCTAAAAAAGTATTGGGGCCAGGCGAAGTTCTAAAAGTAGATACGGGATGCATCATAGGTTTTACCAAAGATGTAGATTATGATATTGAATTTATTGGCGGAATTAAGAATTCTATTTTTGGCGGCGAAGGATTATTTTATGCCACATTAAAAGGTCCCGGAACGGTTTACATACAATCGTTGCCTTTCTCGAGACTGGCTGACCGCATTATTGCATCTGCACCAAAATCTGGCGGAAACAGCCGCGACGAAGGCAGCCTTCTTGGCGGATTAGGAAATCTTTTAGATGGTGATAACCGATTTTAATTTGTAATGGCTTTCAGAAATGGAAGCCATTTTTAATTCGTTCGCAAACTGTATTTTGCTATAAATAAATTTATTCCCGGTTTAAAGATTTCCCAATTAAATCAAGACATCTCGATATTTTACTTCAGCTTTCTTAACTTTGTGCCTGACAACAAAAAAAGTTCATTTTGAAAACGCTTTTATACAAAAACACCAAAATATCATACTCAGATTCGGGAACTGGAAATGCAATTGTATTCCTTCACGGCTTTCTGGAAAACAAAAAAATGTGGAAAGACTATGTTGATTTTTTCTCCCAAAAATATCGTGTCATTACAATCGACTTATTAGGACACGGCGAATCGGATTCTTTGGGATACGTGCATACGATGGAAGACAATGCCAATGCCGTTCAGGAAGTGCTTAATCATTTAAAGATTGAGAAAACTATTATTGTCGGGCACTCGATGGGTGGTTATGTTGGTTTGGCTTTCGCCGAATTGTTTCCAAAAAACATTCAGAAACTGGTTTTACTCAACTCTACTTCAAAGGAGGATAGTCCGGAGAGAAAACTTAACCGAACACGAGCTATCAAAGCAGTCAAACAAAATTACGTAACCTTTGTGAGCCTGGCAATTGGCAATTTGTTTAGTGAGAACAACCGAATCCGATTAACCGAAGAAATTGAAAAAGTAAAAACACAGGCACTCCAAACACCTTTACAGGGAATTATAGCTTCGCTTGAAGGAATGAAAGTCAGAAAAGACAGGGAAGCACTTTTACAACAAGACCTTTTTCCCGTTTTATTAATTTTAGGAAAAAAAGATCCTGTTCTGGATTACGAAGAATCCCGCACTCAGATAGATGATACTACAGCAGAACTCATTTCTTTCGAAGACGGACATATGAGTCATATTGAAAACAAAGAGGAATTAAAAACCGTTTTATCTCAATTTTTCTCTTAGATCACGGCCTTCAGCATAAAAAAAGACCGTTCCGAAAAATTATCGAAACAGCCTTTTCTTCTTTTTGTTGGGGGCAAAAATTTATACTTTTTAAAAAATTTCTTTTTAAAAATTTCGGCAAAGTTATTCCTTTTATGCACTAATCCTAAGCCCCTGAATCACTTTTATTTATAGTTTATGCTTTGATTGTTTAAAGAGTGAAATTTGTAGATAAATTCATCAAAAAGAAACATACTCCATAAAAATTATAACATTTTACTTCATAAAATTCATTTAAAAAAAGAGCCTTTTTGATATAATTTCAGAAATGAGATCGCTTTTTTCATCAGGAAACCATAAAAATTGATTTTCTGAACAAAGACCATTAATCTATTTTCTCTTCAAAAGAAATTGTCGGGTCAAAAATCTCTTTTAACAGTAATACGATTTCCTCTAAATAATTACTCAAAATTTCTCTGGAAACTGTGGTAGTAATCTCTTTATCTTCTTTGAATGTGAAAGGCAAAAAACCTGATTTAAGATTTTTAAAAGAAATTATACCTGCTTCTATGGGAATTTCTTTCGCTTTGGTTTCAAACATAAAGGCATAAGCCAAAACTTGGATAATTTTATCATTTTTAAGCTCCTGAGCCAATCCATTCCATGATTTCAGGATAACATTTGTCTTTTCAACTTTTCCTGTCTTATAATCGATAATTCGGATTTTCCCGTTGCGTAATTCAATACGATCCACATTTCCTTTAATTAAAACAGGAAACGGCAAATCCGGATGATTTAATTCGCGTTCAAATGTTTCCTCCAAAGCTATGATCTGAACCGCATCTCCATTTTTAAGAGATTCTAATTCCATTTTCAAAAAATTAGAGACATTTCGTTTGGCTACTTCAAAAGCTAGAAGATTACGCCCTTTTTTTATCTCCCCTTCTTTATAAACCAATTTAAACTGATTTAGAACTTCAGCATCCAATAATTTGAAACAATTTTCGAGATTTGTTTCTGATATGAACTTACCTATAAAGGGCTCGTAAAGTGTTTTTAACGTTTCGTGAATGATAGTTCCGAGCGTATTTAGCGCGATATTCTCCTCAACCTCTTCCACTTCCCTAATTCGAAGTATTTTTTGAAAATAAAAGTCTATCGGATTTCGGATGTAACTCGTCAAAGCCGACGGAGAAAAACCGGCAAGTGCAATTTCTTTTAAACGATCCATCACAGCCTCAGACTTAGGAACCACCATAGGCTGATAAGCTGTTGTAGGTAAAACGGGATTATAGATATCAAACGTTAAGTTGTGTTTCTTTTGTTTCTCTACCTCCAATTGTGTGATGAAACGACTACGTTCTCCGGCATCCAATCCATCATTTTCCGTATTATAAATCAAATAGATATTTTGGGCTCTTTGCAGTAAATGGTAAAAGTGATAGGTATAAATGGCATCTTTCTCTTTAAAAGTAGGCAATCCCAATTCGTTTTTAACATCATAGGGAATAAATGAATTCTGAGATTTTCCAGCCGGAAACTTTCCTTCATTCATAGATGTTACAATTACGGTATCAAAATCCAGCACACGACTTTCCAGAACCCCCATAATTTGCAGTCCGCGTAAAGGCTCTCCTTCAAACGAAACTTCAGCAACATCAATAATCTGTTTATAGATCGCATGCAAAGTGTCTATGTTATCAATGTGATTGTGTTTTGTGTAATAATTGATCAGCTTATTAATTACTTTAAAAACGGCATAAACAAAAGCTTTGGCAATTTTTTCCTCCTCATTATCATTGCTGAAATTTTCTTTTATCATAACCAAAAGTGCCGAAACATTTTCAAGAACAGCAATCGATCCATTCTCCCATTTTTGAAAAAGCAGATCAAACAATGGCGATGGATTCAAATTGAGTTCTAAAACCCGATTATGCGTAATAAAAGTGTAATTATTCTCCTTGATAATCCGAACCAAATTACTGGCATTGGCATAAGGTTCAACCAACGGATGTGTAAGAACATCAAGTATATCTTTATAATAAAAAACATAACTTTCTCCTTTACGTGAAAGCGCATTGGTATGCATTCTAAACAATTTCGCGATTAATATCTGCGATGGGTTGTTCTTTCCCGAATATCCCATTGTAATATTCAAACTTCCAACCGAAGAAGGCAGGGAATACAAAACCGGCATCAATAGATTCTCCTCACCCAGCACAATAGCCACTTTATCTAAAGCAGCAGTTGGGTTTTCTGTGATCATATTTTCGATAATACTACCCGCCAATTTTGCCTGACCAATTGTTTTAGGCGTCCCTATGATCTGAATGTTTTTAGACTGTGAAAAATCGTCTACAATCCATTCAAACGGATTTGCTTTATAATGTTTCCAGCTTTCTTTAAAACGTCTCACAAAGAGTCCAGCATCATGATAAGGATCATTTAAGAAAGTCTGATCAACATCCCAATAAATTCTAGCCTGATCTAAAGCCAAAAGATGCTGTACAATTTTTTCTTCAGCAGCATTTAAAGCATTAAATCCTGCAAAAATGAAACTACGATTTGAAACGGTATTCGAAAAGTGATTGAGATTGTTTACAGCTTCACGATAAATCAATCCCTGATATCCAATTGATTTGTTCAGTAAGTGATTGTATAGCGAATCATAATACAGTGGAAGAAGTTTCCAGAAATCAATATAATTCTCTAAAAGTTTGGTTTTGTTCTCGACTTCAATCCCCCATTTTTTGATATCTTCAATATCACTCAAATAGGACAAGACATGCGAAGGATCTAACAGATAGCGATCGATTTCATTAAAATCCTGTAGAAGCGTTTTTGCCCAATTGGCAAATAATTCAAAAGACTGCTGATGTTGTTTCTCTGTTACAGAAAGATACACTTCATAAAACTCAAACAAAAGCTCAATTGAATCAACGGATCGAATCGAGGCTACGTCCTGTACAAAATCTTCAATACTAATAATTTCAGGCGAAAGTATCGTTTTCTTCGTCTCATTTTTCAGGGCCTCAATTAAAAAAACTTTTGCTCTTTTATTAGGCAAAACAATAGTTGTCTCAGCAAGTTTATCTGAATAGTCCTGAATTATAACCGTTGCTATTTTCCCGAGAAAAGAAGTATTTATCATGTGATAAAAATAAAAAAAGCCATTCAATTAAGAATGGCTTTTAGTATTTATTTAGACAGTAAATTAGATTTTACCTTGGTATTTAGAACCAATGTGTTTAATTTCTGTTCTTCTGTTTTGTGCTTTACCTGCAGCAGTTTTGTTGCTTGCAACTGGTTGAGAAGATCCGAATCCTTTAGACTCTAAGTTCTCAGCATTTACACCTCTTTCGATTAATGCATTTTTCACAGCGTCAGCTCTTTCTTGAGAAAGTTTGTCGTTGATTTTTGCAGAACCTGTACTATCTGTGTGTCCTTCGATAGAGAATTTCGCGTTTGGATAGTTTTTAAGGATTTCTTTAATTGCATCTAATCTAGCTGGAGTTTCTTTGTCACCAGTTTTGAAAGTAGCTTTTCCTGAGTTAAAGTAAACCGCTCTAGCTTGAACTTTAAGATCTTCTAAAGCTTCAGTAGTTACTTCAGGACAACCTCTGTTAGAAGCAGGACCAGCAACTGTAGGACAATCGTCATCTTTATCAGCTACACCGTCTTTGTCAGCGTCTAAGAAAGGACAACCACCATTTTCTCTAGGACCAGCAACTGTAGGACATTTGTCATCTTTGTCAGCGATACCATCACCGTCAGTATCAGGACAACCTTTTAAAGCAGCTAAACCAGCAACATCTGGACAAGCGTCATCTTTATCAGCAATTCCGTCTCCGTCAGTATCAGGACATCCGTTTAATGCAGCTAAACCAAATACATCTGGACAAGCGTCAGAAGCGTCAACGATTCCGTCTCCGTCAGTATCAGGACATCCGTTGAATTGTTTTAAACCAGCAACATCTGGACAAGCGTCATCTTTATCGTAGATTCCGTCTCCGTCAGTATCTTTACCTCCGAATTTGAAAACTAGACCTGCAGTGTGTTGGAAGTGAGATGGAGCATCTGGAACACCAGCTTTGTCTGTTCTATCTCCACTAACTGACCATTTGTATCTTGTAGCAAGCTCAAGACCAATAGCATCAGTAAACCAGAAAGTAAGACCAGCACCTGGGTTAACAGTTCCGTAGCTGCTATCTCCGAAGAAAGTATAACCTCCACCAACAGATAACGAAGGATCGATTACTTTAGATTTGATTAATTCCTGGAAGCTATATTTAATTGTAGCATCAATTCCGTAATACATCAAGTCACCAGGATTAGTTACTACGTTACCTCTACTATCATGCCCTGCAGCAGATGGGTTGAAAGTAACATACTTATCAATCTTGTTCACAGATCCTTGTAAACCAACAGAGAAACCGCTACCTACATATCTATTTACACCAATGTAAGATAGAGAAGGAAGAATATTCCAGTTGTCTTTTACAGCGAATGGCTGAGAAAAGTGTTGATCGAAGAAACCACTTCCTGATCCAGAACTTGTTCTAGTATCAACGGCATTAACTCCAAAAGAGATAGCCCATGGATTGTTGCTGTCTTGTGCGTGAGAACTTAAACCCATCACCATCATCACAGCAACTAAAAGTTTGTTAAGATGTTTCATACTTAATTTTTTTAATTACAATTTAGTTAATTACAAGCAAAAGTAACACCAAAATTTTTAAATACAAAATGAAATGTTAAAAAAAACCTACAAAAATTCGACCAAAGTGGGAATTATATAACTTTTAACATTTGTCCGACAACTGTAAAAGCGTCTATAGCCCTGTCTAAGTGCTCTTTTGTATGCGCAGCCGATAATTGCACTCTAATCCTCGCTTTTTCTTTAGGTACTACAGGGAAGAAGAATCCGATTACATAAATGCCTTGTTTCAATAATTCATTTGCCATAGTCTGTGACAATTTTGCATCATATAACATGACTGGAACGATTGCCGAATCTCCATCAATGATATCAAAACCGGCTTTTTTCATTCCTTCTTTAAAGTAATTTGTATTCCATTCTAATTTATCTCTTAAGGTAGTATCCTTTTCTAACAATTCAAATACCTTAATTGAAGCCCCAACAATAGCCGGTGCTAATGAGTTTGAGAATAAATACGGTCTTGAACGCTGACGCAGCAATTCGATGATCTCTTTTTTGGCAGTGGTATAACCTCCCATTGCCCCACCTAAAGCTTTACCAAGGGTTCCGGTAATAATATCAACTCTTCCCATAACTCCTTTTGCTTCGAGAGTTCCTTTTCCGGTCGCTCCGATAAATCCTGCAGCATGACATTCATCCACCATCACCATAGCGTCGTACTTATCTGCCAGATCACAAATTTTATCAAGAGGCGCTACAAGGCCATCCATGGAGAAAACTCCATCAGTAACAATTAATTTGAAACGTGCACCAGCTTCATTTGCTTTAATTAACTGCTGCTCCAAATCTTCCATATTACTGTTCTCATAACGGTAACGCGCTGCTTTACACAAACGAACCCCGTCAATAATAGACGCATGATTCAGACTATCTGAAATAATAGCATCATTTTCTCCTAACAAAGGTTCGAAAACACCACCATTGGCATCAAAAGCTGCTGCATAAAGAATAGTATCCTCTGTACCATAAAAATCTGCAATCTTTTTCTCTAAAGTTTTATGAATATCTTGTGTTCCGCAAATAAAACGTACTGATGACATCCCAAAACCATGTGAATCCATTGCGTCTTTTGCCGCTTGTACCACTTCAGGATGTGATGAAAGTCCTAAATAATTGTTGGCACAAAAATTCAAAACTTTTTCTCCTGTGGAAATCGTTATCTCAGCATCTTGTGCCGAAGTTATAATGCGTTCTTTCTTAAAAATTCCGTTTTCTTCAATTGTTTGCAACTCATTTTGCAAATGTTCTTTTATTTTACCGTACATTTCTATTTATTTAAAACGTTAAAAATTAACAACTTAAGACAAAAACACCTAGTCAAACCTTTAACATCTGATTAATTTTTTCACAAATTTACTACATCGATTTCTGATCCTATGTATACCAGCGCTTTTTTTAACACTTTATACCCTAAATCCTCTATAGCCTCCTCATACTCCTGAATTTGCCTTGTATATTTTGAATTTATCACTCCTGTTTTATAATCCAACAAATAGGCTTCTTTATTTGAAGTAAGAACAATACGATCGGGTTTTAAAATCCTGCCTTCTTTCTGAACAATTGTCTGTTCGTTTAAAATAGTTGCATTCCCGTCGAAACAAATACTTAATTCCGGATGATTCACAATTTCCTGAAGTGTCTTTGAAACCATCTCGACCTGATCATTTGTAATAAGTCCGTTCTCAATTCCTTTTGTAATTGCTAAATCCACATCCGACCGATCCTTAACAAAAGCCAGAATTTCGTGAACTATATTACCATAAGCGATTGCTTCCTGCTGATGTGTTCCCCACATTAAAGCCTCCCGTTGTGCAATCTTGATATTTTTCGGATCTAAAACTTCCGAAACAACAGGAATTGTCTTTACCAAATCAACTGATTTTACAGAACTCGAAAGCCTAATCTTACTGCCAAACTCATACTCTGATCTTTCAGCATCATAAACCCCTTTATGCATTAAATAGCGAATAAAAAAGGAAGCCATATTATTAGGCAATTCACCATCTTTCCGTTCTTTCATTCCTTGCGATATCACATACAATTGCTCTTCAGCACGTGTCAAAGCTACATACAAAACATTTATATTATCCAGCAGCTCTTCTTGTTTCTTCAAATTAAAAACTGCCGAAGCACTCTCACCGAAACCTTCAACCGCACTACTATTATCGATCAAAGCTTTTGGAACATCTAAATTCACATCTTCAGTATCCAGCCATAATTTATCCTTTGGTTTTCGATTGTAGTCTTCTTCTGCAAATGGCATAATCACAACCGGAAATTCTAACCCTTTTGATTTATGAATCGTCATGATACGAACCGCATTATTCCCTTCAGGAGACGGAATACTTAATTTCTCCGCATTTTTATCCCAATAACTTAAAAAATCAGCTATACCAGCCTGATTTCTCATGTCTCGTTCTAAAACAATATCTAAAAAGAACTGAACATATGCATTTCCTTCATCAGGAAGAATAAATTTTGCAATTATAATTTCAACTGCCTCATACAAGGATTTTTTACGTACATCTTCAAAAGAAAGCGAGACATCAAAAGTTAAAAGCCATTTTTCAAAATCATCTTCCTTTTTTTGAGACATCCCTAAGGCAATAAAATCATGAATCGGCATCTTAACTTCTTTATTGGATCCCAAAAAATGAAGAAAATTTGCTTTCGACTCTAAATCAGCACTGTTGTTTAAATATTTCAGCAAATAAACAATCAAACGCACCTCTGTTGCATTTTGAATCATCAGGGTCTCGGATGATAAAAGTGGGATCTTTTGCTCCGTTAAATAATTCGCAATCGCAATTCCCTGATCTCTTTTTCGGGTTAAAATTACAATATCCTTGTATTCAAAACCTTCCCTAAGAACTTTTTGAATGGTATTTAAAGTCGCTAAAACATACAGATCCGATTTCTCGACCACTTCTTCTTCGTCTGCATAATCTGACTTCTCGATTACAGGAAGAAAAGCAATATTGACATACCCTCCTTTCTTTGAATTTATGTTCTGAAAACTATGATTTTCATACAAATCTTTGTAATCTTCATTGGTAAATTCGGCCGAAATTAATTTAAAAAAATCGTTATTGAATTCAATTACCTCACTATAACTGCGATAATTTGTATCTAAATGCTTAACCTCTTTTTTATGGTTAAAAAAAGAATTTTCTTCTTTTCCTAATTCTATAAACTGCTCTGCTTTTCCACCTCTCCATCGGTAAATAGATTGTTTCGGATCTCCCACTATCATCAACGTCCCTTTGTTTCCAAAATCATCTTCTCCGGAAAGGGAATTATGAATCAGCGGAATCAAATTCTGCCACTGCATCTCGGAGGTATCCTGAAATTCATCGATAAAAAAATGGCGGTACTTCTCTCCCAAACGCTCATAAATAAAAGGTGCGGGCTGATTCTGAATTTCACGGTGAATAATGGCGTTGAATTCAGAAATCGACAGTACATTTTGTTCTGATTGAATTTTAGCCAATTCATTACTAACGGTATTCAATAGCGAAAGCGGTGTAATATTTTTCAGAAAGGCTTTATAGAAATCTCTTTTTTCGAAATTCTTATAGATTTTTACCAGAATCTGAAGCAGTTCAGGTATTATATTTTCAATTAACGCACGGTCTTTTGCTGTTTTATTGATTGCTATATCGTCAAATTCGTGAAAAGTTTTATTTCGGGGATTAAATTTCCCGTCGCGAATACTTTCCAAATGATTTGGAAAAGTTCCACGCGAAAATGACTTCAAATCGATTCCGTTTTTTTCGATTAAAGCAAGTGCCTCAATCGCAAAATTTTCATTTTCAGACTCGAGTTCTTTACACAAAACGAGCATTTTTTTCTTGATCTCAATAAACTCTTCGATAGATTTATCCTGAAAATGAGAGATTTCATTCCGATTGTTTTCATTCAGAACCAGCCTACCCGTTTCTAAGATTTCCCGGGAAACATCCCAACTTTTATCGTCGTCGGTTTTTTCCATCGTGAAATCAACCAACAGCTTAGTCAACGTTTCGTCCTGACCGGCTTGTGCAATTATAGCGTCAACCGCCTCAACCAGTAAATTCTCTGTATCCAAAGTGACTTCAAAAGTCATTGGCAGATTAAGATCATGTGCAAAAGCACGAATTACTTTATGTGTAAATTTATCAATGGTAGAAATATCAAAAGCAGCATAATTATGAATTAGGTGCTTGATAATATTTTGAGATTTTGTTTTAATCTTAATAACCGAAAGTCCGGTATCCCGAGACAAATCCTCCATCAAATCGATTGCTTTTGCAGAAGGCTCTTCTTTTGCAAACTCAGACAAACTCCCAACAATACGGCTTTTCATTTCATGAACTGCTTTATTGGTGAATGTAATTGCCAGAATGTTGCGATAAGCATCGTTCCTTGGAGAAGAGAGAATAATTTTAAGATACTCTTTTACCAAAGTATAGGTCTTTCCGGAGCCTGCAGATGCATCATAGATAGAGAAAGACGGACTTTGCATAAGTTTGGTTTTTCGTAGGGTAAAAATAACACATTAATTTTAAACAGGCTCTAAATCCCAATAATGTAAAATTCCAAATTCCAACAGGATGTACTGCCATTGGAATTTGGAATTTGAATATTTTAAATTTTCTATAAAAATTATGCTGTTTTAGGAAATGCTCTTTTATTAAAAACCAGTAATATACCTACTCCTGTAGAAATTGCCACATCGGCAACATTAAAGATTGCATTAAAAAAAGAAACCTCTTCACCTCCCCATAAAGGAAACCAGGCAGGCAAAGTACCTCTCCAGATCGGAAAGTAAAACATGTCTACAACCAAACCATGAAACCATGTTCCATAAGGTTCCGGCGAGAAAAGCGTTGCCAAATTACCATGACTGGCGTCAAAAATAACTCCGTAAAATACTGAATCGATTATATTTCCGGCAGCTCCGGCAAAAATCAAAGCAATGGCAACAATCAAATAATTAGAATAACGTTTTTTAACCGAATCGGCTAACCAATATCCAATTCCGAATACAGCAAAGATTCTGAAAACGGTCAAGATCAATTTACCATATTCTCCGGGAATTTTAGTTCCCCACGCCATTCCTTCATTTTCAATAAAATGAATTCTAAACCAGTCAAAAACTTCCACTTCATCTCCTAGTACAAAGTTTGTTTTTACATAGATTTTTGAAAGCTGATCAACAATTAAAACTAAGAATATAAGCAAATACGCTTTTCGTAATGACATTTTATTAAATTTTGATGCGGCAAAAATAACAATTTAATCAAAAAAAACGCTCCCAATGGAGCGTTAATTGTTTTTGAGGACAAACGAGCAGGTATTACATCAATTCATCACCCATATAGAGAATCTATTTTCTAACATTTGACTGCGCTGACTTTTTAGGAGGATCAGCGAAGAATTCTGAAATCGACTTAAAGAGCCCTTTCCCTTCTTTTCCTGCTGCTGCGTTCTTAGCCTCAGCTTTTTTGACCTGCGTCTTTAACTGAATACGAATCTTTTCAAATTCTTTCATTCTGTGCTCCACATCAGAGCTTACCTCTTTAAATTTCAACACTTTAGCCATTTTACAAGATTTTAATGTTAAATAAATAAAATTATTCATGATTTGGTACTACAATGATACATAATTTAATTTATATTTGTTAATAAAAATTAACACTTGTTTAGATTAAAAGATCATATTTACCCTTTATACGGTATTAAAACGAAAAGAATTTAACAACTTTCTTAAATCCTACAAATATGAATGAAATCACAACTACTCTAAACGATTTTCTGCTTCATACCAAATCTTCCGCAGCATTAATTATCAATGGAAAAGGAAAACTAATCACATCACTTCACTTAGACTATGCAGACAGTATTGCCGCAATGAGTTCTGCCATAGTATCGATGAGCGACAAATTATTATTAGATCTTGAAAAAGGTTCCTTAAAACAACTCTTTTTAAAAACCGCAGAAGGAGTTATTATCGGAAACAAAATAAGCGGCACAAATTTCATTATTACATTTTCAAAAGACGGAAGCAATCTGGGTTTATTATTAAGATCGACCGAGGAAACTGCTGCCGAGTTAAGCAAAAATTCACTGTTAAAATAACATATTTCTATTAACACCAAACCCCGAAAACTATGAGTAATGACTTTTTAAACGTTTTTTTGAATGAAATGAAAACTAACGTAAACGGCTTTATTGCAGTAGCTGTAACAGAAATCGAATCAGGATTAAGCTTTGGAAACCTGACAACAGACCCGGCGTTTGATCCTGAACTTGCAGCAGCTTACAACCTCGAAGTGGTAAAAGCAAAATTAAGTGCTGTAAAAGCTTTAAATTTAAACCAGGAGATCGAAGACATTTTGATTACACTCTCGAATCAAATTCACATCATCGACATTTCTCCCAACAAAAAATTCATGATCTATCTTGCCGCTGACTCTACTAAAGCAAATTTAGGAATGACAAGAGCTGTTTTAAGAAAACACAAATTAGAACTGGAAAAAAATCTGGCTTAATTACAAGCCTTCTTTTTTAATTAGAACTGCCTTCCAAACGGGCAGTTCTAATTATTTTTACTTGTTTTAATCCCAAAAACTATCGCTTAAAAAATTCCTACAAAAAACAAACGCTATTTTTTTACTACATTTAGTCCTTTTGTAATTGAATTCTTTAATTTATTATTCTGTTACTCCTTAAACAAAACCATTTAAACATTAAACAAAAAAAACGCCCCTGGTAAGGAGCGTCTATTTTATGGAGTATTAAAATTGAAAATTATCTCTGCAAGTTTTTAGCTTCGATACTCATTGTAGCATGAGGAACGATTTTAAGCCTTTCTTTGCTGATTAATTTACCTGTTACTTTACAAATACCATAGGTTTTATTTTCAACACGGAACAATGCGTTTTTTAGATCGCGTATAAACTTTTCCTGTCTGATCGCCAACTGTGAGTTTGCTTCTTTAGACATTGTTTCGCTTCCTTCTTCAAATGCTTTAAAAGTTGGAGAAGTATCATCTGTTCCGTTATTCAAATCGTTCATGTAAGCACTCTTTATCAAATCCAGATCAGCTTGTGCTTTTTGTATTTTGCTTTGAATTATTTCTTTGAACTCTGCTAAATCAGCATCAGAGTATCTTGTAATTTCATCTATCATCTTATATTATTTTGAAATTAATATCATTGTTTTAATGTCATCAAATTCAATTTCTGTGCCGTTTTCCAAAGCGTCAACAAAAACCAAATCATCAGTCAATGTCTCAGACTTAATATAGTCTTCATTTTTTAGAATTGCCTCTTCTAAAAGGCCACTTCTTTTTATTTGAACTTTAATTTTATCGGTAACTTCAAATCCTGAATCTTTACGAATATTTTGAATTCTGTTTACCAATTCTCTCGCGATTCCTTCGTTTTTCAATTCTTCTGAAATTGTGATATCAAGTGCAACCGTAATTCCATTTGAATTTGCAACCAGCCAGCCTTCAATATCCTGAGATGTTATTTCGACATCTTCTAAGGATAAAGTTACGGTATTTCCTGCAATTACAATATCCAATGCTCCCTGCTTGTCCAATTGATTGATTTGATCTGCCGAAAAAGACTGTATCTCTTTGGAAATCAACCCCATATCCTTACCGAAACGTGGCCCAAGAGCTTTAAAATTAGGTTTAATCTGTTTCACCAAAATACCTGAATCGTCGTCTAAAAGCACAATTTCTTTAACGTTAACTTCTGCTTTTACAAGTTCAGAAATCGCTTCAATTTCGGTCCTCTGATTCTCGTCAAGTACCGGAATCATTACCTTTTGCAAAGGTTGACGTACTTTAATCATTTCCTTTTTACGCAGTGACAAAACCAAAGACGATATAGTTTGCGCCTTCTGCATTTTGCTTTCTAACGTTTTATTAACAAAGTTTTCGACAAATTTCGGGAACTCTGCCAAGTGAACACTGGCAAATTGCTCTGTTTGCGTCGAACCTGTTAAATCGCGGTATAATTTATCCATGAAAAAAGGAGCGATCGGAGCACTTAACTTACTTATCGTTAATAAACAAGTGTAAAGCGTTTGATAGGCCGCGATTTTATCATGAGCGTATTCTCCTTTCCAGAAACGACGACGACACAAACGAACGTACCAGTTACTTAAGTTTTCCTGAACGAAGTCAGAAATAGCCCTTGCTGCTTTCGTAGGCTCATAATCTTCATAACATTCGTCAACAAATTTTATCAAAGTATGTAATTCCGACATGATCCACTGATCGATTTCCGGTCTTTCATTTAACGGAATTTCAGCTTCTGCATATTTAAACCCATCAATATTGGCATATAACGAGAAGAATGAATATGTATTATACAGGGTTCCGAAGAACTTTCGGCGAACCTCAGCAATTCCTTCAATATCAAACTTTAAGTTATCCCATGGATTTGCGTTAGAGATCATGTACCAACGTGTGGCATCAGGACCGTACTCCTTAATTGTTTCAAAAGGATCTGTTGCATTTCCTAAACGTTTCGACATTTTTTGTCCGTTTTTGTCCAGAACTAAACCATTCGAAACGACATTCTTGTACGCAATTTTATCAAAAACCAAAGTTCCGATTGCATGCAGTGTATAAAACCATCCACGAGTCTGATCGACACCTTCTGCAATGAAATTCGCAGGGAAATCTTTATTCTCATCAATTTTATCTTTATTCTCAAAAGGGTAATGCCATTGTGCATAAGGCATCGCTCCCGAATCAAACCAAACATCAATCAAATCGCTTTCACGTTTCATTGGCTGGCCTGAAGCTGAAACCAAAGTAATTCCGTCGACTACATTTTTATGCAGGTCAACTAAATCATAGTTTGATTCAGACATATTTCCGATTTCAAAACCTTTGAATGGGTTTTCTTTTTGAAAGCCTGCTTCGATAGATTTTTCGATCGCATTATACAATTCTTCAACAGAACCAATAAGAACTTCTTCTTTTTTGTCTTCTGTTCTCCAAATTGGCAACGGAATTCCCCAATATCTAGAACGAGATAAGTTCCAGTCGTTAGCATTTTTCAGCCAGTTTCCAAAACGTCCTTCACCAGTAGACTTAGGTTTCCAATTGATAGTTTCGTTCAGGTCGAACATTCTATCTTTGACATCGGTTACTTTAATAAACCATGAGTCTAGCGGATAATATAATAACGGCTCATCAGTTCTCCAACTGTGTGGATAACTATGTACGTATTTTTCAACCTTAAAGGCTTTATTTTCTTCTTTTAATCGAATAGCAATTTCAACATCTACAGAACGCTCTGGCGCCTGACCTGCATCATAATATTCGTTTTTCACATATTTCCCTGCCAAATCACCTACATGAGAAGTGAATTTCCCTTGTAAATCCACTAAAGGAACTGCTGTACCATTTTCGTCTAAAACCAACATTGGCGGTACTTCCGGTTTTGCTTCTTTTGCTACTTTAGCATCATCAGCTCCAAAAGTAGGTGCCGTATGCACTACTCCTGTTCCGTCTTCTGTGGTCACAAAATCTCCTGTAATTACTCTGAACGCATTTTCAGGATTCTGATAAGGCAATACGTATGGCAATAATTGCTCATAACGAATTTCTGCTAAATCGGCTCCTTTTGCTTCTGCTACAATTTTATACGGAAGCTGCTTGTCGCCGCTTTTCACTTTATCAAAATCAGCATCGTCTTCGCTGGCAAAAAATCCTTTTCCGAATTGTTTTCCAACTAAGTTTTTAGCCAAAACAACATTAATTGGCTCAAAAGTATACTGATTGAACGTTTTTACTAAAACATAATCGATTTTTGGTCCAACTGTCAAAGCGGTATTCGATGGTAATGTCCATGGAGTAGTCGTCCAGGCCAGAATGTGAATATCTCCAAAACCTTTCAAAAATGCAGGTAATGTTTCCGGTAACGTTTTAAATTGTGCTACGATTGTAGTATCTGTAACATCACGATACGCTCCAGGCTGATTTACTTCGTGAGAAGACAATCCTGTTCCTGCTTTAGGTGAGTAAGGCTGAATGGTGTATCCTTTATACAACAAACCTTTGTCGTAGATTTGCTTCAAAAGCCACCAAACCGATTCCATATATTTTGGCTTATAGGTCACATACGGATCTTCCATATCTACCCAATATCCCATTTTTTCGGTCAAATCATTCCATACATCAGTATAACGCATTACGGTTTTTTTACACGCTTCGTTATATTCTTCAATAGAAATAGTTTTACCAATATCTTCTTTTGTAATTCCAAGTTCTTTTTCGGTACCTAATTCTACAGGCAATCCGTGAGTATCCCAACCGGCTTTTCTTTTTACCTGAAAACCTTTTTGAGTTTTGTAACGACAGAAAATATCTTTAATTGCGCGAGCCATCACGTGGTGAATTCCCGGCAATCCGTTTGCTGAAGGCGGACCTTCAAAAAACACATAAGGCTCAGCACCTTCACGGGTACTTACACTCTTTTCAAATATATTTTCTTTCTTCCAAAAATCAAGTACTTCTGACGCTACTGTTGGCAAGTCAAGTCCTTTGTATTCAGTAAATTTTGTGCTCATTTTATACTTTTCTTAAACGAGGTGCGAAAGTAAGGAATTTTGAGGAATATAGATAAAAGATGTTTAAAAAAAGCGTCCGGATAGAAAATTTCTAATAGATCTCGTAAAAAAGATTGCCGATTTTAAAAAATTAAGAAAAAATCTCCTTTAAAACCTCTAAAGATTTTGGTTTTTTGAATCCTTCCAAATGAAAACTGTAATAATCAATAAGGATTTTCAGTAAAATTTGCCTTTCAGCTACGTGAAAAACCTTCTGATCGTTTTCGAATTTAAGATCAATTAATTTCTTAAAAAGATTTGTTTCATGCTCTGTCAAAGTATTCGCCCCATGAAACAAAGTAAAAACGCCGTCAATCATTTCAAAATAAGAAAATTCGACTTCTGAAACATCAGGATAAAAACCAAAATACTTTGTAGCTTCCAAAAGCAGAATCAAATGAAAATTCGAAATTTCATCATGGTGATCCAGCCAACTCAATGCTGTCTCTAAAAACACAAAAAAGGCTTCATTTTTTTCTTCTTCCTGAATGGAATAATGAAGCATTTCAGACAAAAACATAACCATTGTACTTTTTACAAGATCGGTATGAATGCTTTGAAAAGGTACTGCTATTTTTATCTCTTTAAAAGTCTCTAAAGTTCCTTTATTCTTATGCATCGCCTCAATCTCAAGAACGGACAATGGCTGAAAATAAGCAATTTTCTGACTTGCTTTCCGACTCGAAAAGGCATCACGTACAAAATAAGATTTCAGTCCGTGTGAAAGTGTAAAGCACTTTACGATCAGACTTTTCTCCTGAAATTTTAACGATGAGATTACTATTGCTTTGGTTTTGACTAGCAAGATTAGATTTTTAGATTATTAGATTTCTTAGATGTTAGACTTCTTAGATTATTGGATTTTTAGACTAGTGGACTGCTTAGATGTTAATTCTTTCTAATGATCCAACAATCTAAAAATCCAATTAGCTAATTATCTCAATTAGCTAATTACCTAATTATCATCACCTTTTTTACTTTAGTTTCACTTCCATCTTCGGCTGAGATAAAAACCATATAGACGCCGGAAGCAACTTTATACTTTCCGAAAGCAGTCGTGTCCCATTCGATTGTTCCGCCTGATGAAGTAGTTTCGTAAACTAAATTACCTTCGATGTCTGTAATTTTAATATTGGCTTTATCAATAAGTCCGGCAACTTTTACGGTTCCGGCATAATTAGGACGCACGGGATTTGGATAAACGTAAACATTATTCAAATCTTCGTTTGCTCCTGTTGCAATTCCTTTAAACGAAATCATTCCTTTATTTGTCGCAATAAAGACTTCACCGGTAACACTATTAATTTTGACATCGTTTATGACATTACTTGGCAAAGGTGAATTGTTTATTGTAAAATGATATTTTGTTTCCTGACCGTTTGGCGATACCATGAAAATCCCGGAATCAATTGTACCAATCCATTTATTATTTGCTCCGTCTACTGCAATCGATGTGATAAACTGCTCATAAAGCAGCTCCTGAGCCAAATTGTCTTCCATAATTATAATTGGATTCGCTTTTAGCTGGCTTTCGGTCTGGAATCCTCCAACATTGGATAAAACTCTCAGTCCTTTTGTGGTACCAATCCAAAGTTGATTTTTTGTATCAAGCGCCACAGCTCTCACATCTTCGATTGGTAAATTCCCTAAATCAGCACCGGAAGTAATCTTTTTAAAAGTATTGTTACTTTCGTTAAAAGCAATTACTCCGTCATTACTTGTTGCGATCCATTTGGTATTGTTTCTATCGATCACTATCCCGGCATAATTGGTTGTTTCAGCATCTTTAAGAATTGCACTTGTCGCATAACTTTGCCATTTTCCATCGGTTTTCAAAACTTTTAATCCGTTCTTAATCCTACTGTTAGTGACCCACAAATTCCCCGTTTTATCAAACACAGTTCCATTAATACGAACATCAATATAGTTGGGCCCTGCGAACGAAATCGACTCTAATCCGCTATTTTTTTCATTGTACAATAAGACCGGGATATCGTTTTCTATTTTCAACAACCCGGAGAAGAAGGAACTTACAAAAACCTGTTTTTCATTACTGGGGTTCGTAATTACCCTTGTCATTGATTTTGCTCCAAAAACCCCTGAGTAAGGAATGTTTAGCCAACCAGAAGCACTATACTTACTCACTCCATAGCTATCTAGCTCATACGGATTGTAAAAAGTATCATAATCCCCATACACTGCCCAAAGCGCATTAGGACTTACATCTAAAGAAAAAATATTATTTCGAACTGGTCCTGATGGTGTATTCTCCTGAAAAGCGGAAGTTCCTGAAAGTGTCGATGAAAACAATCCCTTTTCTTTTGTCCCTATATATATTTGATCTCCAACAACACTAGAACAGGTAAAATTCAGCGTATTATCCAAGACCTGTGTATTGGTAATCTGACGCATCAATACCATTTGATTGTTATACACATAAACAACATCCGGCGTCGTGATTATTAGATTATGATTTACAGTACGCATATCGACTGAAGGTTTTGGAAGCTGTAAAAAACCAATAAATGAATTGGAGTTGTATCGGTGTATAAATCCTGCCGAACTTATCGCAATCAGCTCTGAATCCAACGATTCAATACTGCTCCAGTCACCGCCGTTTACCAGACTCCATTGGTTAAAATCAATAAGATTAGCATTTGTACTGTTGGCTTTTTTAATTCCGTTTGAAGTCGCAGCATAAAAGAATCCATTAAAATAAGCCGTTTGTCTTACTCTAACTTCGGCACCATTATCTCCAATAAAATAAGTATCTCCAAATTTCAGACTAGTTAAATTGAACTGTACAATTCCGAAATCGCACGAAACATAAACCACTCCCTTATATTCCATAAAATGGTTAATTCTTTTCAGGTTGGACGGTAATTGTTTATTTATAATATCAATAACCTTTAATATACTGCCATCGGTTTCATTTACCACAATCATTAGTCCGTTTTCGTATCCAATTATGGTTTTCTTAAATTCTTCACTATGGTATGAAGCAGAAATGGTCTGCCCGGAAAGTCCATCGACCGTTGTAGTCATTTTAACTGTGTTCAGAGCTGTATTTTTAGAGAAAAGAGCATTCTCTGAAGCTACAAAAACAGTTGTTGAAGATTGCGAGATATCTTTTATTTCGTTAAACGAAAAATACCCCTGCCAGGACAATTTATTCTGAGAGAAACAAAATTGTACTACCAACAAAAGCAAAACATACAAAAACTTTCTTTTCATTATTTTATAAATTCAGATAGACAAATATACTACAAACGAAAGTATTTGATTTTTGTTCTCCTGCAAATAAAAAATGCCTCCGATTTGTCTTTAAAAAAGACAAATGGAGGCACTAAAAAACTATAACTAAAAAATTATACTACACCCTGAGCAAGCATAGCATCGGCAACTTTAACAAATCCTGCAATGTTAGCTCCTTTTACGTAGTCAACATAACCTGATTTATCCGAACCGTATTTTACACATGAAGCATGAATTGCTAACATGATTCCTTTTAATCTTTCGTCAACTTCTTCAGAAGACCAGCTTAAACGCAATGAGTTTTGCGACATTTCAAGACCTGAAGTTGCAACACCACCAGCATTAGAAGCTTTTCCCGGAGCGAATAAAATTTTAGCATCAAGGAAAGCAGTAACTGCCTCTGGTGTAGATGGCATATTTGCTCCTTCTGCAACAGCAATACAGCCGTTAGCCACTAAAACCTTAGCTTCATCACCATTCAATTCGTTTTGAGTTGCACATGGTAATGCTACATCACATTTAACTTCCCATGGACGTTTTCCTTCTACATATTTCGCATTTGGATATTTCGCCACATACTCACTAATTCTTCCTCTAAGCTCATTTTTCAGCTCCATTACGAAAGCTAATTTTTCAGCATCGATTCCGTCTGCATCATAAATATATCCTGCAGAATCTGACAATGTAACTACTTTTGCTCCTAATTGAGTTGCTTTTTCAGTTGCGTACTGTGCTACGTTTCCAGAACCTGAAACAGCAACAATTTTCCCTTTAAAGTCATCTCCTTTAGTTGCCAACATACTTTGAGCAAAATAAACTGCTCCATAACCTGTAGCCTCAGGACGAATTAACGATCCTCCGAAAGAAATTCCTTTCCCGGTTAAAACTCCGGTGAATTCATTTCTTAATCTTTTGTATTGACCAAACATATATCCTACTTCTCTACCACCTACTCCGATATCTCCGGCAGGAACGTCAGTATCAGCTCCGATATGTTTTGAAAGTTCCGTCATAAAACTTTGACAGAATTTCATGATTTCATTATCTGATTTTCCTTTTGGATCAAAATCAGATCCTCCTTTACCACCACCCATTGGCAATGTTGTTAAACTATTTTTGAAAGTCTGCTCGAAAGCCAAAAACTTCAAAATACTTAAGTTAACAGAAGGATGAAAACGCAAACCACCTTTGTAAGGTCCGATTGCTGAGTTCATCTGGATACGATATCCTTTATTAACCTGGATTTCTCCTTTGTCATTTAACCAGTTCACTCTAAACAAGATAACACGTTCAGGCTCTACCATACGCTCTAAAAGCATTTTGTTCTGGTATTTTTTATTTTCTTCAATAAAAGGAATTACCGTTTCGGCAACTTCTAAAACTGCTTGTAAAAACTCTGATTCATTCGGGTTTTTTTGACTAACCGAATCCATAAAAGCGGTAATACTTTGTGACATGATTATTAGATTATTAACATTTAAGAAAACGTTTTCGTTATTTACGACAAAGGTAATCGAAAATGACATTTATTGAATATTTTTTTACGATTCTCTTAAACTTTTATTCATTATCCACTAAATCAAGAAAAAAGACATTTTAGGTTTTGCTTTTTAAAGTAAATTACTACCGATATATCTAATATTTTAATATTTTTAATAAATATTCATCAATACAGCTCTTTATACTTCTTAGTTCCTCCTCTTTTTATATATTTGCCGGGATTTGAAAGCCCAAACCTATGCTCAAACCTATAATACTCACGTTATTTGCCTTTCTGGGCATCTCAACAGTATCAACCGCACAATCAAGACTGGCTCACGAAGTTGGTTTAATATTCGGCCCTGTAACTTTTCAGTCTGATTTTGGAGAAAGAAACGACCTGGACACTAATCTTGGAAATACAGGATTTGGAGTTGGATTGGTTCACTTTATCAATTTTTCCACCAACAGTAACAGAGAACGATTCTTTTCGGAACATTTCAAAGTGAGAACAGAACTTTCATTCAATAGTACCAAACTGAATCATTTCGGAAAATGGATCGAGAAAAAACCTGAAACACTAGGCGTTAGACAACTTAAAGCCATGCAAGGAAAATCGACTGTAATAAGTCTTGGATCCCAACTGGAGTTTTCTCCCCTGAAAATACATTATTATGAAAATTCTGTAGGTGCTTTCAGTCCTTATGTCAGTTTAGGTTTCTTAGTAAGTTATTATACTACAGAAGTTAGTTCGAGTCTTGGGAAGTTGGGAAGTCCCGAAGCTACATTTCCTAAGTACCAGACTCCTTCAGATGGTCGACAATATGGCTTTTCGAGTGAAAATGGTATTGTTTTGTCGGGTACTGCCGGAATAGGTGTTCATTATAAATTAAATGAAATGAGCGATTTAATGCTTGAAGGTCGTTTTCAGGCTTTTAGCTCCGACTGGGTAGACGGTCTAAATCCGAATAAGAAAATTTACAAAGAAAACAAATCAAACGACGCTCAGATTTGGTTTAATATAGGATATATTCAATACTTATAGTTTTATAAATCCCAAATAAAAAATCC
>NZ_AMYW01000024.1:0-84416 GCF_000335775.1 Flavobacterium sp. WG21 | reverse complement strand
AGTTGTTAATTATCAATTGTCAATTAAAAAGTTGCCCAAGCAACTAACAGCCTTAAGGTGGTTATTGCGGCGGGGCTCACCTCTTCCCATACCGAACAGAGAAGTTAAGCCCGCCTGCGCAGATGGTACTGCAGTTATGTGGGAGAGTATGTCGTCGCCTTTCTTTTGAAGAACCCTGTTCGTAATAAAACGGGGTTTTTTATTCTAATTTTGTTTAAATGAAAATTTAAATAAAAAAGGTACCTTAGCTCAGATGGTAGAGCAATGGACTGAAAATCCATGTGTCCCTGGTTCGATCCCTGGAGGTACCACATAATGCTCGGATGGTGAAATTGGTAGACACGCTGGACTTAAAATCCAGTGAACAGCAATGTTCGTGCGGGTTCAAGTCCCGCTCTGAGTACTAAAAACTTCAACTGGTTTTACTAGTTGAAGTTTTTTTTCGAATAAAAATAAAGAATGCTGGTCATTTGTAATGAACTTTATAATAAGAGCGCATTATTTTAATCGAAAAAAAAGTAAGGATATAATTAATCCAAAGTTGTGAAAGACCTGGATAATTAAAAAATATTGGACGCATAGCTCAGCTGGATAGAGCACCTGCCTTCTAAGCAGGCGGTCGAAGGTTCGAATCCTTCTGCGTTCACAAGAAGCCACTCTAACCGAGTGGCTTTTTTGTTTTAAGTGGTTTTATTAACGCAGCTCAGCAGGATAGAGCATCCGGATTTCCAATCGGGACGGTCGAAGGTTCGAATCCTTCTGCGTTCACAAAAGCCATTCTAGCCGAGTGGCTTTTTTGTTTTATATCATTTTCAACTACATAGTTCAGAATCGATACAAAGTGGATCAGGTTTAAAAGGTTGTAATTTTGAAAAACTAAGCTATGTGGAGATAAACATTAGTAATGGTTTCAGTCATTGTAATAAAGTAAATAGTTCTAGTAGAGAATAACAAGAGATCGTGACAGCGCTAATCTGGCAGATTAAGCCACTGGCCAATAATCGAATCGAGAATAGACCAGGAGAAGTAAAAAAGGTTTAGATAGGGTGAATGATCTTACTTTGTTTGGAAATAGAAAAGCTAAAGGTTTTAAAGAATATTCTTTTATGAAATCAATAATTGTAGGCTGACATATCAAATCTTGTAGCTAAAAAAAACAAACTTTATACAACTTTAGCTTTTGTATAAAGTTTGATGGTATTTTAAGAATGCTTCTTTTAATTCTCAATAAACACTCCTATTTGTTGTAGATGTTTTTCGGTTTGATATTTATTAAAGTTATTCCATTTTGGAGGTGAACTTGTTTTTTTTCCGTACATAAGATCCAAGCAGACGTTATTGTCTTTGTATTTATCGTGTAAAACGGCCAAAATCTTAAAGAAAAACTGATCCAGTATAACAATGCCTTCAAATTCGGATTTTAGTTCATTATAATTACTATCTGATGGATTTAGTAATTGCAATAAGGTTAGGATTGTGTCCTTTTCAGTCTCATTGATTTCAGTTAGATAGCCAGTTTTTAAGGTCTTGAATACTAAATTGTTCCAAATCTCACTATCGTGTCCCCATTGAACGTCAGGCAGATTTAAGGAATGTTCGCAAATTAGAATAATCGAAAAAAGAACATCATTTAAGTATTCTGCCGGAAATTCATCAAAACTTCTGAATTCAAAACCGCTTTGGTACATTTTCTCCTGATTAAAATCCAGACCCACTTCAGAAAGTAATTCGTACTCCATTTCTGTCTCAATCTGATCGCGCCACCAAATATTATCTTCTTTTTTGAATTTTAGCAATTTTCTAAAGTCATCCACTTTATAGGTTAAAATTTTGCCCTTAGGCATTGCTTTATTAAAAGTTCCTACACCGATGTAGCGTGACATGGCATTTCTCATAGAACCTAGAGTAAATTTCTTGTCCAAACTATAGGTGTTGCTTATCACCCCCATAATATCAGGACTTCCAAGGGTGGCGATAAAAAAAGGCTCGAACCATTGCAATAAATAAATAGCATTGGCATGTGTTTTATTAAAATCACTATAATCGAGAATCCGGCTGTCTTTTGTTAGCGAGGGTAAGGTAATGTGAAAATGATATGTTCCGTTATTAAACAAAACGAGATTTTCCTGGTTGGTCATAAACATGTTAAGGCCATTGTTGTAATCTGGAAAATTTAATTTACCATCAAGTATTGCTGAGTCATTAATTTTATCAAGAAATAACTTTTTGGTTGCCTTTAATTCTTTGCATGAATCAGCTATTGTTCGATTTTCAAAATATTTAGTTACAAATTCTATAGAATCACCATCGAAATGAACAGATCCCATAGTTTTGTTTCTTTGGGTAATCATGCTTTGAATATTGTAAGGTTGATCTTCAAGGAAAAGTTCCATAATAGATTTCCCAAGATATTCAGGATTTTCAAGTGGTTGTGGATTTGCTTCAGTGGATTCGGCAGTAGGAACCAATGATTTTACTGGGGATAATGTTTTATGCTGATAGTTTATATCCAGTTTTTCCAGCGAATGACTGTTCATCATTCTGCTCACTTTATAGTTCTCGTTTGTGTCAAAAGCTTTTTTAAGTACAGGTGCCAAACTTTCTGGTTTGTAGCATTTTCGATAGTCAATGCTGTATTTTTCAAACCCAATTTTTTTTTGTATAAATTCACCAGAAACTATTAGGGATTCTTCAAATTGCATGTAGGTTTCGTTTTCTAATCCAATTCCCCAAAAATATTTTTTTGTCTGATTGTCTTTCATTTATACTAATTTTCTTTTTTAAGGTTGTTTTAAAGTGTTTATTTTTATGCTAAAATAAGAAGTTCATCTACTGAAATTCTGAGTCGTAAGATCTTTTAACAGATAAGACCTAATGGTTTGCATCTCTTAAAAAAGCTTTGTTTTGTTTGTAAAATGGTATGAATTAATAGTAGTCTGGGAAGTTGTACACTTGTATCGATTGAAAAATTGATTAAATAATTTTATAATGAGGGTATAAAATTATTATTCTTGTTAATTGTCTTTTTATCAATGATTTAAGTAAGCGTATAGGCGAATTACAACTCTTGCGATTTCTGTTTTTTTCAGGTTGCGAAAGTAGTTCTTTATTATGTTATTTCCAAACAGTTAAAAGGTTGTAAATCAGTAATGTTTGGTCATTCGGAGAATTGAAGGTATTCTTTTTATTTATTCATGGTAATAAAATACGTAGGAGGAGTATAATTCGTCATTCCACCAGTCTTTTCTAACTTCTGAAAAATAATTATAATTAAGTTTTCCTGCCTGTGATTGCAGGGGATATAGCACTACGCCATTCTCTCGATAGGCCAGATTTAAATTTGTTTCAGGAACAACGGGAACGATATGACCAGATAGTCCTTTTTCTCTTCTTTTGGCACAAATTATTCCTATTCCACCATTGGTATTTACTTTGTTTTGAATTTCATCGGGAGTAAACATTCTTTCCCAGCCAAACTGAGGTCCCCATTTTAGAAACCAATCGTGTATGGCACTGGAGTAAATGCGTTCAACAGTTTGCTCAAAAACAGCTTCCACTTCCTTTCCTTGCGCTATTTTTTCAAGTGCTTCTTCAGTCCACCAAACAGTTGGGAGATAAACGCCGCTGAAATAGCAATAATCATAAGAGTAAACATTACAGTAGGTATCTTCTACTGTCCTTTGATATCTAATATTGGTTTCGACATCGAGTTTATCGATAAGTTGGCTAATGCTTTTTTTCTTACTGGAAATATCTGTTTGATCTCTAAATGGAATGCCGGAATCAGAAAGGGGTCTTTCTTTCATGTAAACAGAATCTAAACGGGATTGGGGATCTGGTAATAAATCGGCTTTTTTTAGTTTACTATCCCATGTTAGATGTCCGTCTAGTGTTAAGGGTGTGGTTTCTGCTGTATATTTCTCCATCTTGACTGCTTAATTTTGAACTAGCATAACAGGTGGAATCGATTGTGTTCATAGTGTTATTCGGCTAGGTAAAAAGTAAATATAAGAATTTTAAGCTTTCCAATATGTTTTTTTACTGCCACAAAGGTTAATTGTTGAGTTAATCGAATAAATAGAACATTGACAATTTTTTATTTTGAAGAAAAAAAATGTAAATAATTAATTACTAACGTTTTATGGTTTTGTTAAATTTTGTTATTAGAATTTCAGGCAATACCTGTTCTGGAAAAATTGCAACACCCGTCTTATCATGCTGTCAGGTTAGTTTTTAGAGTGTTAAAAGGCAAGGGAGCAAAGGAAAATATTATGCAGACAGGTTAGATTTAGAAGTTTGATTGGATTACCTTGCGTGGTTTTGTTTATATTTACTTCTTACAATATATATATGTCATGAAATTAAGTTCGTCTTCCGCTCATACTTTACTATTTCTGTTTTGTCTTTTCTTTTATGGACTTTCTTCAAATGCTCAAAATGAATCCTATTCATCTGAGGATAATGAAGAAATTGCCGATACGACTTTTGTGAATTTGAAAGATTACAGTAGCGATTTCGTTTATGATATGAAATATGCTACTGAAGATAATTTTTTGAAGGCTAAAGTTTACGACTGTGCCGAATGTTTGCTGCGCTATAAAACGGTAAAAGCTCTGATAGCAGCAAATAATGATTTTATCAAGGATGGTTGTAGAATAAAACTTTTCGACTGTTATAGGCCTCTGTCCATTCAGAAAAAGATGTGGGAGATTGTATCGAATCCGGAGTATGTGGCAGATCCAAAAAAAAGGCTCCATCCATAATAAAGGAGGAGCCGTTGATATTACTTTAGTAAATGCTAAGGGAGAGGAGCTGGAAATGGGTACTAATTTTGACTTTTTTGGCATCGAGGCCAGTCATAATTATAAAAAATTTCCAGTGTCAGTCAAAGCAAATCGAAAATATTTAAAAAGAGTGATGATCAAAAACGGATTCAATTCTTTTGATTCGGAGTGGTGGCATTATAATTTAAAGACAGGTTTAAAGGATAAAGTCTCGAACCAAAAGTGGAAATGTGATTAATTATTCAACACATCTTATGTTTTCCATGAAGTAAGTATTCGGATGGTAAACTTTACCGTTGAGTTCAGAGGTTAATTCTCTTTTTACAATGTAATCTTCTATATTGGTCAGATATTTTATACGCATAATTGAAACAGGGGATTTTTTTGAGCTCTTCAAAACCTTCTTTCATGAACATAAAAATTCCCGTATTGATGCGATTATCGAACCCTTTTTCGTCATGAATAAGTGTACCACAGCTTTCTTTATCAATATGAATTAATGTTACGATTTTCCCGTTTTCTAATTGTAAAAAAACTTTTGAATTTTTATCAAAGCAGTTGGCTTTTATAAAATCTTTACTTTTTTGGATAAGTTGTAAATTTAAGGTCGGCAGACCGTCAGTTTGTGCCAGCGCGAAGAAAACATAATCAAAAGTGCCTCCAAAGTATTTTTCGCTGATCATGTAGTCGTTTGTTACTTTATAAGTCCCTAAGGAGTCGGTAACATTCGCACTGTATTCACATGGTTTTTGTGCAAAGGCGGTTAAGGTTAGTAATAAAAAGGTTAGTGTAATTAGTTGTTTCATTTTTAAGTTATTTTTCTGCAAATTAAAACTATTTTGTTATCATTTTTATCAGTTGTAAAAAAACAATACAAATTTCCGCCGTTTTTTATTTTCCATTTTTTTCGAATGTTTTCTACCGTGTCCGGAAAGTTTCGCGTTGTGATATTGGCCTGCTGATTGGCAAGTTCAATTTTCATCTCATTCTTACTGTATGAGATTGTTTTTTCGATTTCAAAACGTCGTCCGGGAAACTCGATTAAAGTTTCTGAGGTATAGAGATGAGAATGTTTATGAAGTTTGTTGATCTTAAAAATAGTACTTACTTCATCGAATCCTCCTGATTTCATAATAGCCGAATTGGGCTCGTAAACGTATTTTTGAGGAAGCTCGTAAGAAGGAAAACCAATTTCGTTTCCTAAAATAAAATCAAAAGTCTCGATTTTATCTTTCAGAATATTGGCCGTTTTTATGGTGATTTCGCCGGAATAATTTTTATGAATCTCAAAAAGCAATTCTTTTACTTCGTTTTCAAGAGCAATAATATGGATGTTTTTAACAAATTGAAGTTCCGATAATCCTGCAGAAAGATCTAATAGCGGAGCCGTTTTTATTAAAATGGATTCTGTTTTCTCAAAGTAAAAATTTAGCAAATCAGGAACATTGGGTAAGCAGTCTTTCAGCATAAAAACTTTACCTTTAGCGTCATTTCTACGGGACGGATCAATATAAATCCAATCCCACTTTTTATTGAATTGATTTAAAACTGAAGTAGAATCATCAGCATAGAAAGTACAGTTTTCGACTTTAAGCTGTTTGAAATTATGTTTTACAATTGCCGATAAATCGTTATTTATTTCGCAATGCGCTATGTTTTTGAATTTTTGAGAGAAATAGTAATCATCCACACCAAAACCTCCTGTAAGATCAATTAAGCTTTCTCCGGAAATTAAAGATGCTTTGTAAGCGGCAGTTCTTTCGGATGAAGTTTGTTCAACCGATATTTTAGAGGGATAAATAATATTTTCGGCAGCAAACCAGGTAGGCAACTTGTCTTTTGCTTTCGATTTTGCTTCAATCTGATTTAAAAGTACAATCCAGTCTATTTCAGGAAATGGATTTTTCTGAAGCGCTAATTTTGTAATCGGGACACCACTATTTTGAGTTATGAATTCCTGAATGTTTGGGGCTAAAATAGCAGTATTCAATGTTATATTCTTTCGGTTAATACAGAAACAATTTTGTTGTCAGGAAAAAATTCTTTTAAAATTACTTTCACCATGGTAAAGGCCGGAATGGCAATAATCATCCCAACAATCCCAAAAGTAATTCCACTGATTAAAGTAATCAGGAATATTTCTAACGGGTGCGAATTTACGCTTTTTGATGAGATTATGGGTTGACTGATGTTGTTATCAATAGCCTGAACCAACAGAAACCCTATAAGTACATAGATTGTTTTAGGAAGTATTTCCGATTGAAAATCACTTCCGATCATACTAATCATTGTTAAAAGTCCCGCGAGTATGGTTCCTATAATTGGTCCTATGTATGGAATAATATTCAAGATGGCACATAAAAAGGCAATAACAAAGGCATTTTTATTTCCAAAAATCATCAAAACAATTAAATACAGGATGAATACAACCGTTAGCTGCAGTAATAGCCCAATAAAATAACGGGTCAGAAAATGGTTTATTTTGGTTATTGAATTTAAGATTTTGTCTTCATTGGTGTCAGGAAGAATTTTTCGGGCACTAACTTTAAAGGCATCCTGATCTTTGATAAAGAAAAAGGTTATAAAAAATACAGATACCAATCCCATTCCCATATTGGCCATGAAGCCGATAATTGAATTCAGGAAACCAGTAAAGTAGCTGAAATCGATTATAGATGTGATTTTGGATTCTTTTAAAACCTTATCAAGATCCAGATGCTGGATATTAAAATAATTTTCAATACTGCGTTCTGTTTCGAGAAATTGCTGTTGCAGATTTTGAGTATCAAGTAAGGATAAATTATTGGCTTGCGAAATGATTAACGGCACAAACAGTAGAATAAAACCAACAATTGCAAGTATGAATAAGATTAGCGCTGTAGTTGCAGCCAGTGAATTACTGAACTTTAATTTATTCTTTAAAAATTGAATTAACGGATTGGCAATTAAACACAATAACAGCGAAATACACAGATAGACAATTACAGTCTGGATTTGGTATAGAAAATATAGGACAGCTGCGACAATCAGGATTGTTGTTAAAGCTCGCAAAATTCCGTTAGATATTGTTTTCGATGTTATCATGATTCGGTTTTAGATGATAAATATAGGAAAAAAGCTTTTGAAATTTTTGAAGTAAACAAAAAAAAGCGGGATGTTGCCATCCCGCTTTTCAGTTTGTTTTTTATACTTGTTTGGTATTAGATTCCAAAAGAAGCTCTTGGACCTCCGGTAACAAATATCGCAGCCATTCTGCTTTTTTGTCCTTGAGAGAACATATACATAGCGTTGTCATCAACGTAATCCATATAGTTCATTGTCATTTCAACTGGAGTTCCTGAACAAGTGCTATAGTGAGGATAAGCCGGTACACCATAGTTTGCAGTGTTGTGTGTAGGAGTATCTGAAACTAAATCGCTTCCACAAGTAGCATCTCCCCAGATGTGACGTAAGTTCATCCAGTGTCCTACTTCGTGAGTAGCTGTTCTTCCTAAGTTAAACGGTGCATTTGCTGCTCCGGAAAGACCAAAATATTTCGGGTCAACAACAACTCCGTCTGTAGCAGCAGCTCCTCCAGGAAATTGTGCATAACCTAAAATACCTCCTCCAATAGTGCAAGACCACATGTTTAGTTTTGTTGTTGGAGAAGTTGGTGCAAGACCACCTTGAGCTGTTTTCTTCATAGCATCGCTTGTTCCCCATGAAGTTTTGGTAGTAGATTTTCTAATTACCTGATCTAAAACGAATGTAATTCCAACATTTGCTTTTACACCAGAAAAAAGAGCTGGTACACTATTGTAATCTGAATTTAAGGCATTGAAATCTTTATTTAAGACATCAATTTGTGTTTGAATTTGCGCATTAGAAATGTTTTCTGCTGCAGTTCTGTAAAGAACATTAACTACGACCGGAATTTCAATTTTACCATTTACAAGACGTTTGGTAAGGATTGCATTTTCAGTGAAAGCATTGATTTCGTTCATTCTGATTGCTAAAGTTGGATCAGCTTTCAGTTGAGCTTCTAAAACTTCCTGACTTGCGCATCCGCGATGTGCAATAGCTTCAACTTTTGAATCCGCAGATTCTGATTGGTCGTTTTGGCAAGAAAACAGCACTAATGCTGTAAATGCAGTAACAATGATTTTTTTCATAATAACTTGGGTTTTTGTTATAAAAAATTTGTTTTGGTTAATTATAATGCAATTTTATAACAAAAAAATTATTGTAACAAAATATTTACATAATATTATTTGTGAGAATTTTACAAACCCTTGTACAATCTAGTTCTTACAAAAAAATAGCAAAAATAATTAAGAAGTAATTTCGTACAATGCTGTTTTTGAGAATGTTATTGCGTCGATTTTTATCGTTTATAGAAGATTTTTTTGACAAATATTACAGAGTGAAATTTTCGTAAGTATTTATACGTAAGAATAACTGTTAAATTAATGGTAATTTTGAATCAAATTAGCCATGAAATTCTATCCGACTGTCTTACATGTCAAACAATAATTCCTGGTATTTCTTCATTTGGAGTAAATCCGGAAGAAACAACAAAAGGTAGCATCAAAATAAGTTGTATACTTGAGATTTAAAATGTGAAAAAAATTAAAAAGAAGTAATTTCATAAAGGGCAATACTTGCCGCTTGTACAACATTCATACTGCTGTTCTTTCCAAACATATTGATGTGTACAATTTGGTTTGAAATTTTTAAAAGCTCTTCAGAGATTCCGTTAATCTCACTTCCAATTAAAAGTGCAATTTTTTGATTTTCAGGAATTAGAACTTCTCTTAGCGGTTTACTGTTGCTTGCGATCTCTAAAGCAATAATTTCAAAATTATTTTGAAGCAGATAGTCCGCCAGATCGGCTGTTTCTTCAATGATGGTGTGGGCTACATGAAGATGTGTACTTCGTGAAGTTTTGTTGATTTTTCGGGGAGTTAACGGAATATCTTTCCCTAAAAAAATGATATTCTCTACTCCAAATGCCTCACTGATTCTAAAAAGAGAACCAATATTCTGCTGAAAATAAATGTGATCACAAACCAATGTTATCGGAAATGTTTTTCGTTCAAATTGATTTTCTTCGTGAGTAAGCTGCACCTTCTAAAATTTAATTGGTAAAAATATAATTGATAATGTTGGCTCCCATTTTTAAGGCTTTGTCTCTAACCGGAGCAGGGTCATTGTGTACTTCGGGATCTTCCCAGCCATCTCCTAAGTCACATTCATAAGTATAGAGTAATACCAATTTGTTTTCGACAAAGATACCAAAGGCCTGAGCACGTGTTCCGTCATGTTCGTGGATTTTTGGAAGACCATTTGGAAACGGGAAAGGTTTCTGGAATATGGGATGATTGGCCGGAATTTCGATTAAGTTATTGTTTGGAAATACTTTTTTAATCTCTTTTCGGATGTATTGATCCATTCCGTAATTGTCGTCAATATGCAGAAAACCACCACCATTTAAATAATTTCTAAGATTACTTGCATCAGCATCGCTAAAAACAACATTTCCATGTCCCGTCATATGAACAAACGGATAAGAGAGCAGATCCGGATTACTCGGTTCTACTGTTGATGGTTTTGCTTTTATTCTCGTATTGATGTTAGCGTTGCAAAACTTAATTAAATTAGGTAATGATGTTGGATTGGCATACCAATCACCGCCACCGCTATATTTTAACAACGCAATCTCCTGTGAAAAGGAAGAAACAGAAACCAATAGTAATAATAGAAATATTTTTTTCATATCATTTAAGTCGTGGGATGTGAGTTATGGGGTATGAGTTATGAGTTATGAATTATGGGGATAACTATAAGCGGTAAATTTAAACAATTTCAAATTTTCGGTTAAACAGCAAAACAAATAAACGATTAAACAATTTAACAATACCGGGTTTAATTTTCATTAAAAAACACAACACTATGACAAGCTACAATTGCAGCAGTCTCCGTTCGCAATCGAGTATTTCCTAAAGTAACGGGTTGGAATTTGTGTTCTAACGCCAGTGCAATTTCTTTTTCAGAAAAGTCTCCTTCCGGGCCAATAAGCAGGGTTACACTTTCATTGGGTTTCAAAACTTCCTTTAAAGATTTTTTATCGGTTTCTTCACAATGCGCTATCAATTGCAGACCATCGTTTTTTTGTTTGATGAATTCTTTAAACGAAATAGCTTCATTTAATTTAGGCAGATAGGTTTCGTTGGATTGTTTCATTGCCGATAAAATAATCTTTTCAAAACGCTCCGGATTAATTACTTTTCTTTCTGAACGATCACAAAAAATAGGGGTGATTTCCTGAATTCCTATTTCCGTAGCTTTTTCCAAAAACCATTCAAAACGATCATTCATTTTGGTTGGTGCAACCGCTAAATGCAGTCTGAATTTTGGAGCAGACGATTTTTTGATCGAAATGACTTCTACTATACATTTATTGTCTGATGCTAAAGTAATTTGGGTTTCAAACAACAAGCCCGAACCATTGGTTACGTGTAGAATATCGGAATCTTTTTTGCGTAAAACTTTTATAATATGACGGCTTTCTTCTTTGTCAAAAGAAAAGCGTTCTGTAGATTCGTCGATATCAGGATTGTAAAATAATTGCATAATTAAAATTGAATTCGCGCTTTCGAAACTACTGCTGAAGTTTCGAAACGTTTTGATAAATATTTTTGATACCCCACAATTCCTATCATGGCGGCATTGTCGGTAGTATATTCAAATTTTGGAATGAAGGTTTTCCATCCGTATTGGCCTTCGCTTTCTTTCAATCGGGTTCTGATGCCTGAATTAGCCGAAACTCCTCCGCCAATAGCAATTTGTTTGATTCCGGTTTCTTTTACCGCTAATTTCAATTTGTCCATCAAAATTTCGATAATGGTATGTTGAATGGAAGCGCAAATATCATTCAGGTTCTCTTCGATAAAATTAGGATTTTCAAGTTTATTTTTTTGAATAAAATACAAGATGGCCGTTTTTAGTCCGGAGAAACTAAAGTCAAGTCCCGGTACTTTTGGTTTGGTAAAAGTAAAGGCTTTTGGATTTCCTAATTTTGCATATTTGTCGATCAGCGGCCCGCCCGGATAAGGAAGTCCAAGGATTTTGGCACTCTTGTCAAAGGCTTCGCCAACGGCATCATCAGTAGTTTCGCCAATAATTTCCATATCAAAAAAACCGTTTACTTTAACAATTTGAGTATGCCCCCCGCTGATGGTGAGCGCCAGAAAAGGAAATTCCGGTTTATCAAACCCTTCTTCATCGATAAAATGTGCTAAAATATGGGCATGCATATGATTTACAGCAATTAGCGGAATTTTGAGCGCTAACGACAATGATTTACTAAAAGAACTGCCTACTAATAAAGATCCCATTAAGCCCGGACCTTGCGTAAAAGCGATAGCAGTTAGTTGATCTTTTTGTACATTTGCCTTACGAAGTGCGGCATCAATTACCGGAACAATATTTTGCTGGTGTGCTCTTGAAGCTAATTCAGGAACAACACCTCCATATTGATTGTGAATTAACTGATTGGCCACAACATTTGAGAGTACTTTGTCGTTATGTAGGACCGCGGCAGCAGTATCATCGCATGAACTTTCGATGGCTAGAATAAAAACCTCTGAATTTTGCATATAAAAGCACGATTTTTGAATTATATTTGACGAATCAAATATTTGATTTTCTTTTATTATAAGGAGAAGCCAAAATTAAAGAATTTTTATCAAAAACAGCCGTTCTTTGTCTGTTCAAAGTAAATTTAAAAGAAAACTAAAATATAGCAGCTATCAGAAAAGTAAAGAAAATAATATCCCGAACCCTAATTGGTTTAATTTTACTTTTGTTAGCACTTGCTATCATCTTGGCTTTACCTGTGGTTCAGACCAAAATAGCGAGATACGTTACAGAATCTTTAAATACTGATTTTAAGACTGATATTAGTGTTGAAAAAGTTGCCATAAATATTTTTGGAGGTGTTAAACTCAAGAAGGTTCTGATTCGCGACCATCATAAGAAGACTTTAATCTATTCTGATATAATTACCACTGATATTCTTAGCATTAAAAGATTATTAGATGGTGATTTGCTTTTTGGAGATATTCGGCTGACCGGTATGATTTTTAATCTCAAAACGTATAAAAACGAAGACGAGAATAATATCAACAAGTTTATTAAGCTGTTTGAAACAGGAAAAAAAACACCAAAATCCAACAAGCACTTTTTGCTGACAGCCAAGAATGCTTACATATCTCAGGGGGCTTTTTCTGTTGTGGATGAGAATAAAAACACGCCAAGATTTCTTGATTTTAAAAAATTGAATGCGTACATCAGCGAGTTTAAGTTATACGGACCGGATATAAATACAAATATTCACCGATTTTCTTTCTTAGATCACCGAGGATTGTATGTGTCAAACTTTGCTGGGAAGTTCAGTTACACTAAAAAGCAGATCAAGGTTGAAAATCTGGCGATAAAGACTAAAAGATCATCTATTTACGGAAAAGCGATTTTAAACTATAAAATTGAGGATTTTCTACATTTTACCGATAAAGTAAAGTTTGATGTAGCTTTAGATTCTGCTTCCATTGCGTCAAATGATATTCGTTATTTTTATGATGGCTTGGGAAAAAACCAGCATTTTAAAATTAAAACAAAAATAAAAGGAACCTTGAATGATCTTAATTTAAGACGTCTTAGATTGAGTGATACTAATGGTTCAAGAATCTTTGGAACCATTAACTTCAAGAATCTTTTAGGAAGCAAAACACAGAAGTTTTCTATGGATGGGAAGTTCGAAAGACTGGTTTCGAGTTACGATAATCTGGTGGTTTTATTGCCGGGTATTTTGGGTAAAACACTTCCAAAGGAATTACGACGAATTGGTAAATTCAATATCGTTGGAAAAGCAAAAGTTTCGACTACAGCCTTAGAAACCGATTTTAAAATGATTACCGATTTAGGTAACGGTCAGGTCGATTTGCACATGAATAATATTGATTTTATTGACAAAGCCTCGTATTCCGGAAATGTAATCCTGGAGAATTTTAATATTGGTGCGGTATTGAATCGCAAAGATATTGGAAGAACGACTTTGAATGTAGATGTAGACGGAGTAGGGTTTACCGAAAAATACCTCAATACCATTGTTAAAGGAGATATCGCAAAATTAGATTACAATAAATACACCTACAATAATATTGTTGTAAACGGTAATTTTAAATTGCCTTATTATAAAGGACAGGTTTCTATAAATGATCCAAATTTAAGTTTACTGTTTGATGGAATGGTCGATTTAAGTAAGCGTGAAAATCGCTATGATTTTCATATTAACGTAGACAATGCCGATTTGCGTAAACTTAAATTTATAAACGATTCTATTTCGCATTTTAGAGGAGATGCCGTTGTAGCAGTGACCGGAAATTCGATAGAGAATTTACAGGGAACGATTTCGATCAAAGAGGCTGTGTATCAAAATCCTCAGGACACCTATGTTTTTGATGATCTTACAATCAACTCACATTTTGATGCCGATAAACTGCGAACAATTACTATTGGTTCTAATGACGTAGTAAAGGGTGAAATAGTAGGTAAGTTTCAGTTTGCACAACTGGACAAGCTGGTCATGAATTCAGTGGGAAGTTTGTATACCAATTATAAGCCTTACAAACTTAAGAAAGGGCAATTTTTACGTTTCAACTTTCATGTGTACGATAAGATAGTGGAGATGTTATATCCGGACATCAAAATTGATTCAAGTACCACAGTGAGAGGAAAAATTGATTCGGATCTTCAGGAGTTTAAATTCAAGTTTAATTCCGAAAAAATTGTCGCTGCCAAAAATACCTTTGACAATATTCGAATTACAATCGATAATAAAAATACGCTTTATAATGCTTATGTAGAGCTGGATAGTATTAAAACACCATATTATAAAGTACGCGATTTTAATTTGATTAACGTTACGGCCAAAGATACTCTGTTTGTACGATCTGAATTTAAAGGAGGGGATAAAGGGGAAGATTATTATAATCTGGATCTCTATCATACTATCGATAAAAATAAAAACAATATCATAGGGATTAAGAAGTCTGAGATGAAATTTAAAGACTATTTATGGTATTTAAATGAAGATGCTGAAAAAGACAATCAGATTGTTTTTGATCAGTACTTTAAAAATTTCACTATTGATAATATTGTATTGTCTCATGAGAATCAGAAAATAGATTTGAATGGTGTCATAAAAGGGAAAGATTATAAAGATTTGGTGTTGAATTTTGAAGATGTGGATATTAATAAAATAACACCTTTTAATTCTAAGTTCGTATTTAATGGTAATTTAAATGGAAATGTAAATTACAAACAGAATAAAGATGTTTATCAGCCCACGGCCTCTATTGTGATTGATCATCTGAATCTGAATAAAACGGATTTAGGTACGCTTAATTTTGATATTGCGGGAGATGAAAGTTTTAAAAAATTCACAATCAATTCCTCTATTCAAAACGGATTTACAGAATCGTTTAAAGCAGAAGGAACTTTTGCGGTTGAAAATAAGGAGACCTTTTTAGATTTGAGTTTGAAACTTGAAGGATTTAATCTGGCGACTTTAGGAACAGTTGGAGGTGATGTGCTTTCTAATGTTAGAGGATCGGTTTCAGGGAATGCCGCCGTGGTGGGGAATCTGAAAAAACCTGAAATTAACGGACGTTTGTATGTGGAGAAAGCCGGGATGACCATTCCATACCTGAATACAGATTACGAATTAAGCGATCGTACCGTGATTGATTTAACAGATGAAAAATTTCTGTTTAGAAACAATCAGCTGACTGATACCAAATATGGGACAAAAGGGTTGTTGAACGGTAGTATAGAACACCATAATTTTGGCGACTGGAAGCTGGATTTAAATATTACGTCTAAACGATTGCTTGCTCTGGATACTAAAGACAGTGAAGATGCCGCTTATTTTGGTACGGCTTTTATAAATGGTACTGCCAGTATTAAAGGTCCTACAGAAGGATTGTTTATAAAAGTAGAAGCGAAATCAGAAAAAGGGACTCAGGTTAAGATTCCAATAAACAATACACAAAGTGTTGGAGAGAGTAGCTGGATTCATTTTGTAACACCACAGGAAAAGTACAATCTGGCAAATGGTATACTTGAAAAGACCAAGAATTACAACGGATTGGAACTGGAGTTTGATTTTGATATTACTCCCGATGCCGAGGTAGAGGTAATTTTAGATCGAAGTTCCGGACATGGTATGAAAGGAAAAGGATACGGATCGCTGTTGTTTAAAATTAATACACTGGGTAAATTTAATATGTGGGGGGATTTCCAGGCATACGAAGGAACTTATAATTTTAAATACGGTGGTTTAATTGATAAAAAATTCTCCGTTAAAAAAGGAGGATCTATTATTTGGGAAGGAAACCCGATGAAAGCACAATTGAATCTGGAAGCCGTCTATAAAACAACTGCAAATCCGGCAGTACTGTTAGACAATACTTCTTCATTCAATAAAAAAGTACCGGTCGAAGTGGTAATCGGATTGCGTGGAGACTTGGCCAGTCCGGAACCTAATTTTGACATACAGTTTCCTTCTGTCAGTACCGTGCTTAAATCAGAGATACAATATAAGTTAGACGATAAAGACATTCGTCAGACTCAGGCCTTATATTTACTTTCTACAGGTTCGTTTATGAGTACAGACGGATTTAGTCAGGGTGATTTTTCAGGAACCTTAACCGAAACCGCTTCCAGTTTGTTAGGAGGTATTATAAAATCAGATAATGATAAGGTCAATATCGATTTGAATTATATCTCAGCTGATAAAAGACTTGGGCAAGAAGCCGATGGACAGTTTGTGGCGAATATATCCGGTCAGATCAATGAAAGAATTACAATCAACGGAAAACTTGGAGTTCCGGTAGGTGGAGTAAATGAATCTGCTATTGTTGGAGATATCGAAATCTTGTACAGAGTTAATGAGGACGGATCAATGAATCTTCGTTTGTTTAATAAAGAAAACGATATCAATTATATAGGACAAGGGATTGGGTATACACAAGGTGTTGGTATTTCGTATGAAGTGGATTTTGATACTTTTAGCGAGCTGGTAAATAAAATTTTCAAAAATCATAAGCTGGAAAGAGCGATCAAAAATTCTACAAACGATTTGCAGGACAACAATCTAAATCCTGATTTTGTTAATTTCTCGAATAAAAAGAACGCAGATAAGAACAAAAAGAAGGAAGAGAAGAAAGAGAAAAAAGAAGAACCAAAAGTTCCTCCACCCATAAATAACGAAGGATTAATTCCTGACAATGACTTTTAGAAGATTTGTTAAAAAGATACAGATAAAAAACCATTCGTTACTGCGAATGGTTTTTTTGTTTTAATTTTAGAGACTTGCTTATTTTTTGCTAGTAAGGATTGCTGTCAAATTTTATAACACTTCAGTAATGTATTGTTAATTTTAAATATTCAATTTAAATAGGGGACATTTATTATGGAGAATGAAATTTTTGCTTTAGAAAAACTTATTAACGAAAACGTTTGAATTTAACATATTTTGCTAATTTATTATAAAGATAACCCGATAAGTGGTGAATGTTTGCTAATTTTACACTTTAATACTTAAATAATGCCAAAAACGATAAAAAAAGTTGGTGTTCTAACATCAGGAGGTGACTCACCAGGAATGAATGCCGCAATACGATCAGTTGTTCGAACATGTGCTTATCATAATATAGAATGCATAGGGATTTATAGGGGATATCAAGGAATGATTGAAGGTGACTTCAAAGAAATGGGGCCCCGTAGCGTAAATAATATTGTGAACAAAGGCGGAACGATTTTGAAATCAGCTCGTTCAGTTGAGTTTAGAAGCCCGGAAGGTAGAAAAAAAGCGCACGAAAATCTTTTAAAAGCCGGAGTAGATGCTTTGGTTGTCATTGGAGGAGACGGAAGTTTTACCGGAGGATTAATTTTTAATTCAGAATACGGTTTTCCGGTAATGGGAATTCCAGGAACAATTGACAATGATATTTTTGGAACCAGCCATACTTTAGGTTATGACACAGCCTTAAATACTGTTGTAGATTGTATCGATAAAATTAGAGATACTGCAAGTTCGCATAACCGTCTGTTTTTTGTAGAGGTAATGGGTAGAGATGCAGGTCATATTGCTCTTAATGCCGGAATTGGAGCCGGTGCAGAAGAAATTCTTATTCCTGAAGAAGATTTAGGTTTAGACCGATTATTAGATTCACTTCAAAAAAGTAAAGCTTCAGGAAAATCATCAAGTATAGTAGTTATTGCCGAAGGAGATAAAATAGGTAAAAATGTTTTCGAATTAAAAGATTATGTTGAAGCCAATCTGCCGGAGTACGACGTTAGAGTATCTGTATTGGGACATATGCAGCGTGGTGGTTCTCCATCTTGCTTTGACCGTGTTTTAGCAAGCCGTTTGGGAGTAAAAGCGGTAGAATCTTTAATAGAAGGTAAATCAAATTATATGGTCGGTTTGCAGGCTGATAAAGTTGTTTTGACACCTCTTGAACAAGCAATTAAAGGTAAATCTGAGATTGACAGAGAATTGTTAAGAGTGTCCGATATCATGTCGACATAAAAAAAAGTTTAAAAAAGGAAAGAAGTTTATTGTGAGGAAATTAGACTTTGAATTAGTGTAATAAAAAACAAAAAATTAAGTAAAATGTCAAAAGTAAAATTAGGAATAAACGGATTTGGACGTATCGGAAGAATCGTTTTTAGAGAAACTTTCAATAGAGATAATGTAGAAGTAGTAGCAATCAATGATTTGTTAGATGTAGATCACTTGGCTTACTTATTAAAATATGATTCAGTTCACGGACGTTTCAACGGAACTGTAGAAGTAATAGACGGAAAACTTTTTGTAAACGGAAGAAACATCCGTATCACTGCTGAAAGAAATCCTGCTGATTTAAAATGGAACGAAGTAGATGTAGATGTAGTTGCTGAATGTACTGGTATTTTCACAACAATCGAAACTGCAAACGAGCACATCAAAGGTGGTGCTAAAAAAGTAATTATCTCTGCTCCGTCTGCTGATGCACCAATGTTTGTAATGGGAGTAAACCATGAAACAGCAAAAGCTACAGATTTAGTGGTTTCTAACGCTTCTTGTACAACAAACTGTTTAGCTCCTTTAGCTAAAGTAATTCACGATAACTTCGAAATTGTTGAAGGTTTAATGACAACAGTTCACGCAACCACTTCAACTCAAATGACAGCTGATGGTCCTTCAAGAAAAGACTGGAGAGGCGGACGTGCTGCAAGCATTAACATCATTCCTTCTTCAACCGGAGCTGCAAAAGCAGTTGGAAAAGTAATTCCGGCTTTGAATGGAAAATTAACAGGAATGTCTTTCCGTGTTCCTACTGCTGACGTTTCTGTAGTAGATTTAACAGTAAAAGTGGCTAAAGAAACTTCTTATGAAGAAATTATGGCTGTTTTGAAAAATGCTTCCGAAACTACAATGAAAGGTATCTTAGGATATACAGAAGATGCAGTTGTTTCTCAGGATTTTATTTCTGATAAAAGAACTTCAGTAGTAGATGCAGGAGCTGGAATCGGTTTAAATTCAACTTTCTTTAAATTAGTATCCTGGTACGATAATGAGTACGGATATTCAAGTAAATTGATTGATTTGTCTGTGCATATCGCAGGTTTAAAATAATAATATATATTTTTGCAAAATCCCGTTATTGAATAGTAATGGGATTTTCTTATTTTGTTGCTTCTTTAATTAAGGTAAAAACACATTTTTTATTTAGCTAAAGAAAGACTAATCCAAAAACTAAATAAAATGAAATTAATAGTTGATAGTGGATCTACTAAAGCCGATTGGATTGCAATTGATGATAATGGAAAAGTATTATTCACCACACAAACTTTAGGATTAAATCCTGAAATTCTTGACGGTCCGGAGATAGTAGAAAGATTAAACGATCGTTTTGATATTCTGCAAAATAAAAAGAACGCGACGCATTTGTTTTTTTACGGAGCAGGTTGCGGAACCGAGAGAATGAAAATAGAACTTTCTCGAATATTTCAGGAATATTTTGAGAATGCAATTGTAGAAGTTCAGGAGGATACTTATGCCGCAGTATATGCAACTACTCCAAAAGGAGAAGCTGCGATCGTGAGTATTTTAGGTACCGGTTCTAATTGCAGCTTTTTTGATGGTAAAGTATTGCACCAAAAAGTTCAGTCACTTGGGTTTATCGCAATGGACGACTGCAGTGGAAATGTTTTTGGAAAAGAATTAATCAGAAAGTACTATTTCAATAAAATGCCAAAAGAACTGGCTGTTGAATTTGAGAAAGAGTATAATTTAGAACCTGATTTTATCAAGAATAAATTGTACAAAGAACCAAATCCAAACGCCTATTTGGCGACCTTTGCAAAGTTCCTGATCAAGCATAAAGACACTGAGTTTTGCAGAAAAATTATCTTCAAAGGAATGAAATCTTTCGTGAAAAACTACATCAAGCAATTTGACAATTGTAAAGAAGTTCCTGTTCATTTTGTGGGGTCAATTGCTTTTTATTTAAAAGACGAATTACAAGAAACTTTTGATAAATACGGACTTCAATTGGGTAACGTTTTAAGAAGACCAATTGATGGATTAATTGCTTACCACGTTGCAAATCAATAAATAAAAATAGAATATGGAAATTGCTATCATAGCTCATGATGGGAAAAAAGCAGACATGGTTCAGTTTTTGAATAAAAACAAGGCTTTACTGCTTCAGGAAAACATTAAATTAATCGCAACTGGAACTACAGGTAGTAAGGCTGAAAACGCCGGTTTTAAGGTGAAAAGAATGCTCTCAGGACCAATGGGAGGTGATGCGCAGATTGCTGCGAGAGTGGCAGAAGGAAAGACGAAAATGGTTTTCTTCTTTAAAGATCCGTTGGCAAGCCATGCTCACGAAGTAGACATCAATATGCTGATTCGTGTTTGTGATGTTCATAATGTACCTCTGGCAACTAATGAAGCTTCGGCACAGTTACTGCTTAATGCCATTGCGCTGCAATTATAGAATTTCTAATTTTAGATATAAAAAAAACCGTTACAACTTGTAACGGTTTTTTTGTTTCAGGTTTCAAGTTTCAGGTTATGCTCAAAGTGTCAAACTTGAAACTTGAAACAATTTTTATTGTACTGCAATTATCGAAATTTCAACATTTACATTTTTAGGTAAACAAGCAACCTGAACAGTTTCACGAGCAGGAGCCGTTTTTTTCGTCGAAGTAAGAACCGTAAACGGTGTTTATAGCTGCGAAATTATTCATGTCCATGATAAAAATGGTAGCTTTTACTACATTTTCAAAAGACATATCGGCAGCTTCTAAAATGGCTGCAATATTTTCCATTACCTGTTTGGTTTCATCATTGATATTGTCTGTTACAAGTTCGCCGGAAGTTGGATTGATCGCAATCTGACCTGATGCATAAAGTGTGTTTCCTGATAATACTGCCTGATTGTAAGGACCAATTGGAGCCGGTGCCTTTTCGGTAAAGATGATTTTTTTCATAATAAATTATTTTTATTCGATAGTTTATCGATTTGAAGTACTACGCTTGTTCCATTTAATATCACTCAACATTCCGGATTTAATTCCAATAAAGAAATTCCAGTTGGAGTTTGGACCAATTGGAGTCCAGTTAAAGGCCATTCTCCAGCTTAATAAGTCTCTTTCAAAACGAAATTGTGTAAAAGTAACCCCTTTTTGTACAAAATCGTAACCTGTAGAAACTCCGCCTTTCCATTTAGGAGTAATGTCCATATTGGCAGATATCATGATCGAGTTTCCGCTAATTTTATTTTCCCTGGCGGCATTCGAGTAGGTTAGGGAATATGCCAAAGTCATATCCCACGGAAGTTTAGAGCGGAAAAATTCAGTTATCACATCTTTATCATCGTCTTTTTCGTTGGCAAACTGACTATTTCTGCTATCGTTTAGATCCGTATTTGTTCCGAACAAGTCGTCATTACGACCACCATTTCGCTGGCTTTGTGTGTTCTTTTCCTGTGCATTGCCTCCCTTGTTCGAGAAGGAATAGTTTACAGTAAGGTTGGCACTCGTTAATCGGAATAAACTTCCTCCATTATCAATATTAAAGACATTCATTACGTGCCCTGCATTGTCAATCGCATACGGGTTTAAAACAGCTCCGAAGTTCAGGTTCATTTTGTTGTCCAAAAGCTGCGTTCCACCACTTACAATTACCGGCTGCCAGGCTAAAGTTTGTTTTCCGTCAGCATTGAAATTATAACTGGTGCTGAAGTTTAAGTTGTTTAGTAACATGATCTTTTTCGGCTCTGTTTTTGTGCTGTCACGATCTCTTACCTTGGCTTCAAAAGTATTACTTAAAGCAAATGACACAATATTAGAGTTACTGTTTCCGGGAGCGCCAAAAATACCATTGTCAAATCTGGAGTACGTATTGATTTTTCCGGTTGCGTCTACTGTATAATTGTCGTAATACTGATCAAAACTTGGCGTGTAAGAATACGTCATAGTAGGTCTCATGACGTGACGTATGGATTGAATTTTTTTGTTGTCACCAAAATTAAAAGTACCGTAAATGGTAGTTCCTAAATTGGTACTGAAATTATAAGTTCTGTAAGCATCAAAACCATTAACAGTCGTGGTTACGGCCTGTCCTTTAGTAGCATCGTATTCTCTCTTTTCGGTTTTAGTTACCCAGGTTTCCTGATAATTGGTAGAGGCTCCTGCACTAAAGTATTTAAACAATTTAAAGTTAGTACTGATAGGAATACTGTGTTGCATTCCAATCTTAGCATCTCTAAACATCTGTGGTTTGAAAAACAGGGAATCTGTTGTTGAAATACTGTTTTTCCCGCTTAAATTATATTGTAAATTGATGTTTTTTATGAATCCCTTTTTAACGCCGTCTTTTCCAACAAAAGGATATACACGATCCACACTTGCCTGTAAGGTTGGTAGGGTCATGTCGATTTTTTCCGTTTGAGTATTTTGCGAGTGCGTGGCGGTTAACGAAATACGTGCCTGAGGAATCGTATTGAACGTTTTGCTGTAAGAGATGGAGGAGTTTAAAGTGTTATTTAAATTAGATCCTGCGTTCGCCTGATTGATAGATCGCTTGAAGTACTTACTACTACCCATGTTTACAGAGGCAGAAAAAGTAGAGTTAGGGTTTGATTTTGTATCTTTCGAATGCGACCACTGAATGTTGTAGATTTTTTCTTTAGAATAATCAGGATAACCACGCTCACTGTTGATTAGATTTTCATAACGAATGTTAAGATTTCCTCTGTATTTGTACTTCGCGGCGTATGTCGATTCGAAACGCATGGCATAACTACCATTGGTATAATAGTCACCCAGAACCGTCAGATCATAATTATCACTCAATGCAAAATAATATCCTCCGTTTTGTAAAGAGAAACCTCTTGTGTTTGAGTCGTTGTAACTAGGTAAAATAATACCCGAAACACTTTTTTCCTGACTCATCGGGAAATAGGCGAAAGGCAATGCCAGAGGGGTAGGAACATCTGCAATGACCATATTGGTTAAACCGGTAATTACTTTTTTACCAGGTATAAATTTTACTTTATTGGTCTGAAAATAGTATTCCGGATTGTCAATGTCTTTTGCGGTTGTAAAACGGGCACCGCGTAAAAAGTAAACCGAGTCGTTTTCTTTTTTGGTAATGGCTGCTTTAATCTTAAATTCACCTTGTTCTGTTCTCGAATTATAGATCAGAGCCTTTTTTGTTTTAAAATTAAATCGGATAGAGTCGGGCTGAACTTCGCTGGCTCCTTGTTTGAAGTTTGGATATTGTATCAAAACACCTGCCGAATCCCGAATACGTCCGGCATAAACCTCTTCCTTTTCCATGTTTAAAACAATGATACCCGATTTTAATTCGACATCTTTGTAATAAAGTTCGGCTTCATTATATAAGGTAAGAGTTTTTGCTTTTTTGTCGTATTTAGCGTAATCTTTAGCTTTGTATTTGGTAACAGCGTCCAGAAAATTCTTTTTTGCCTTAACCGTATCCAGCTTTATAGTGTCTGAAACGGTAACCTCAGGTTTCTCTGTTGTAGTGCTTTTGGGTTTATCTGTTTGTTTTACAGTAGGTAAAGGCTTTTTTTTGTTTTTTATCTCTTGCGAATATAAATTACCACATCCTAAAGTTAGGAAAAATGATAATAAAACGATATTAAATAAGTTTGTATGCAAAGGTTTAAATGCTATTTTTGTAAAATTATGGCTTGTTTTTTGACATGTCAAACTTACATATAATTTTTTGTCAAAAATAATCAATTGTAAAAATTATAGCTGTAGCGTTTTATTAAAATTAACTTTTAGATTTATGAATGGATTTAACAAAATTAAAGTAATATTTACTTTTTTTCTAACGATATTGTCTTTTTGTGCTTATAGCCAGGCAAATGTTTTTAAAGTAACACTTGATGCTGGACATGGTGATCACGACTTTGGAGCTGTTTACAGCGGACGGATTGAAAAAAATATTGCTTTAGCTATTGTTTTAAAAGTGGGTAAAATCTTAGAGGGAAGTCCGAATGTTAATGTAATATATACTCGTAAAACGGATGTTTTTATCGATTTGGTCGAAAGAGCAAACATTGCAAACAGAGCAAATTCGAATATTTTCGTATCAATTCACTGTAATGCAAATAAAAATACAGCTGCCGACGGAACAGAAACCTATGTAATGGGGTTGAGTAAAGTAGCGTCGAATCTTGAAGCTGCGAAAAAAGAGAACTCTGTAATTACTTTAGAAAAAGATTATAAACGTAAATATGAAGGTTTCGATCCAAATTCACCTGAATCAATGATTGGAATGACTTTAATGCAGGAAGAATATTTGGATAACAGTATTTCTTTGGCCAGTAAAATTGAAGACAATTTTGATAAACTTGGAAAAAAATTGAGACATGGAGGGGTAAAGCAAGCACCTTTCATGGTACTTCATAAAGCTTATATGCCAAGGGTTTTAGTAGAAACCGGGTTTGTATCTAATCCGACAGAAGGGAATATACTAAATTCAGAAGAAGGACAAAATGATATTGCAAAAGCGATTGCCGAAGCAATTTTAAGTTATAAAAGCGAATATTTTGGTTCAGGTATTCCTGAAATAGTAGATTCAAAACCGGCAAAAGATACTTCAACTCCGGTTAAAACGAAAGAAGTCGAAACTCCTGCGACAGTTAAAAACGCTCCAAAAGGTACATTCTTTAGAGTACAGCTTATTGCCAGTATTAAAAAGACACCATTGGAACCTAAAAATTTTAAAGGACTTAAAAACGTAACCATGCTGTACGAAAATAATATTTATAAATATTTCTATCAGGAAACTTCAAGTTACGATGCTGCCAAAAAATATTTGGAAGAAGCTAAAGATAAAGGATACGGCGCTGCCTTTTTGGTTGCAACCAAAGATGGAGAAAAGATCAGTATTCAAGACGCCATTAAATAATAGCTTCTAGTTCGAATATTTATATTAATTTTGTACAAACACTAAGAATTTTGAAACTAACAAGAGAAATTAAAACGGCTATTTTAGTCATCGCGTCAATTTTATTATTTATTTGGGGCTATAGTTTTTTAAAAGGCAAAGACCTTTTTACAGATTACCAAACATTATATGCAGAATATGATAATGTGGAAGATTTGTCAGCATCAGCTCCCGTTACCATAAACGGACTTACAATTGGTAAAGTAACTAAAATTACAATCAATGAAGTAACAGGGAAATTATTAGTTGAACTTCAATTAAAAACAGATTTTCCAATTTCTAAAACAAGTCAGGCATCTTTATATTCTCCAAGTTTAATTGGAGGAAAACAGATTAAGATTGTTCCTAATTTTGCAGACAAAGAACTGGCGGTTGATGGTCAGACTTTAGCTTCGGTTGTTGAACCGGGACTAAAAGAATCTTTAGGCGGAAAAATTGAGCCAATTCAGGTGAAATTAGAAAAAATGTTGGTTAACATTGATAATCTGGTTTCAGGATTAAACAACGTTTTAGATAAAAAAGGACAAGAAGACCTGAAGAAAACTTTAGCTGAATTGAGTCAGACTATGGAGCAGTTTCATAAAGCTTCAGGAAGCATCAATACTATTTTAGATACCAACAAAGGACAGATTAACGGAGTGGTAAGCAACTTTAATAAAATGTCCAGTAACTTCAATAAAATCTCTGATTCTTTAAACAAGGCAGATTTAGGAAAAACAGTTCGAAACTTAAATCAGACTTTGGCTAAAGTGGATGGTATTATGAGTAATTTGAACTCAGGAAAAGGTACTGCGGGTAAATTATTGAATGATGATGCGTTGTATAATAATCTGGCAAAAACTTCAAAAGAGCTTGAATTATTGTTACAGGATGTTCGTCTTTACCCAACACGTTATGTAAATGTTTCGCTTTTCGGAAAGAAAAACAAACCTTATGTAGCACCAACAGAAGATGCTAACACAACCACTAAAAAATAATCAGAATGAGTTATTTAGATAATATTTTATTCGCTATACTTCTTATAATAGGTTTTGGCTTTTTTGCATCGAGCGTAAAAAAGATCATCCGAAACATTAATTTGGGAGTAGATGTAAATCGAAAAGATAATTCTAAAGCACGTTGGAAAAACATGGCATTGATTGCTCTTGGGCAGTCAAAAATGGTGAGACGCCCTGTAGCTGGAATACTTCATATTTTTGTATATGTAGGTTTTATAATTATCAACATCGAATTACTCGAGATCATTATTGACGGACTTTTTGGAACGCATAGAATTTTTGCGCCTTATTTAGGTGTGGTTTATGATGTTTTAATTGCTTCATTTGAGATATTGGCAATACTGGTAATTTTTGCAGTTACTGTTTTTTGGATTAGAAGAAATGTAATCCGATTAAAGCGTTTTGTGAACAAAGACCTGGACGGATTTCCAAAAAGCGATGCGAATTACATCTTGTATTTCGAAACCGTTTTGATGTTATTGTTTTTATTAATGAATGCTTCCGATCTTCATTTGCAAAATGTTCCAGGAGGAGTTTTTCATAAAGCAGGAAGTTTCCCGATCAGTCAGTTTATAGCGCCAATTTTTAACGGAATGTCGAATGATTTGGTAGTGCTGTTATTTGAAGTATTCTGGTGGCTGCACATAGCAGGTATTTTAGTTTTCATGAACTATTTATACTTTTCTAAACACCTGCACATTCTTTTGGCTTTCCCAAATACTTATTTTGCGAACTTGAACCCTGAAGGTCAGTTTGATAATTTAGAGTCAGTAACCAAAGAGGTAAAGTTGATGATGGATCCAAATGCAGATCCGTTTGCAGCAGCCCCTGTTGACGAAAATGCTGCCCCTGCAAAATTTGGAGCAAGTGATGTTCAGGATTTGAACTGGGTACAGCTTTTAAATGCTTATACTTGTACGGAATGTGGTCGTTGTACATCATCATGTCCGGCAAATCAAACGGGTAAAAAATTGTCTCCTCGTAAAATTATGATGGACACAAGAGACCGTTTGCAGGAAGTTGGTAAAAACATCGATGCAAATAAAGGAGTTTTTGTTCCGGATAATAAAACATTATTGAACGATTATATTACACCTGAAGAATTGTGGGCTTGTACCTCATGTAACGCTTGTGTAGAAGAATGTCCGGTAAACATCAGTCCGTTGTCTATTATTATGGATATGCGTCGTTATTTAGTAATGGAACAAAGTGCTGCTCCAATGTCATTAAATGCGATGATGACCAATATCGAAAACAATGGAGCGCCTTGGCAATATAGCCAGCAGGATCGTTTGAATTGGAAAAACGAAAATTAGAAATAAAAGTTTAAAAGGTTATTGGTTTAACCGTTTAATCGATTTGAATAAAATAGTAAGGTTTTTTAGTAAGGTTACAGCAAAGAGTGCGATTAACCAAATAAACAATTAACCGATTTAACAACAAAAGAAGATGTCAGAAAGTTTAGTAGTGCCAACAATGGCTGAGATGCTAGCCCAGGGAACACAGCCTGAAGTTTTATTTTGGGTAGGTTGCGCAGGGAGTTTTGATGATAGAGCAAAAAAAATTACAAAAGCATTTGTGCGAATTTTAAATCGTACTAATGTATCGTTTGCAGTTTTAGGTACTGAAGAGAGCTGTACCGGAGATCCTGCAAAACGTGCTGGAAATGAGTTTTTGTTTCAAATGCAGGCCATGATGAATATCGAGGTGCTGAATGCTTATGAAGCAAAGAAAATTGTTACCGCTTGTCCGCATTGTTTCAATACTTTAAAGAATGAATATCCTGAATTAGGAGGTCAGTACGATGTTATACATCATACAGAATTCTTAAAATCATTAATTGATGACGGAAGACTAACCGTAGAAGGAGGTCAGTTTAAAGGAAAGAAAATTACTTTTCACGATCCTTGTTATTTAGGTAGAGCTAACAAAGTATATGAAGCACCAAGAGACCTGATTCAGAAACTTGATGTTGAGCTAGTGGAAATGAAGCGCTCAAAAGCAAACGGACTTTGTTGTGGAGCCGGTGGAGCACAAATGTTTAAAGATGCCGAGCCTGGAAATAAAGAAGTGAACGTTTTACGTACCGAAGATGCTTTGGAAGTACAGCCGGATATTATTGCAGCCGGGTGTCCGTTCTGTAATACAATGTTGACTGATGGTATCAAACATCAGGAAAAAGAAGGACAAGTGAAAGTAATGGATGTTGCGGAGCTAATTGCGAATGCACAGGATCTTTAAAAAAAAGGTTCTGAGTTACTAAGATGCTAAGGCGCTAAGGTTCTAAGTTTTTTAACTTGAAACCTGAAACTTGAAACAAAATAAAACAAAAAGAAAAAATGTATATACCTTTTGAAAATTTACCTGGTGAATCCAGAGTTTGGATTTATCAATCAAACAGAAAGTTTTCTGAGGAAGAATTTTCTGAAATAGAAACCGACCTGAAAGCTTTTGTAGAAGAATGGGCGGCACACGGAACAAGTCTGGAGGCTTCGTATCAATTAAAATACAACCGATTCATTATTTTGGCTGTAAATCAGGAAGTACAGGCGGCAACAGGTTGTTCGATCGATAGTTCGGTGGAGTTTATCCAAAGTTTAGAGAAAAAGTACAACGTTGATTTGTTAGATAAAATGAACGTGACTTTTAAACTGGGGGAACATATTGCACACAAACCTTTAATCGATTTTAAGAAAATGGTTAAAGACAAGTCAGTTTCCGAGAACACTATTGTTTTTAATAATCTGGTAAACAATATTGAAGAATTCAACGAATCATGGGAAGTTCCTGCTGCCGATAGCTGGCACAGCAGATTTTTCTAAGAGAAATTTATAATATTCGAAAGGTGCAAAATCTAAATTTTGCGCCTTTTTTGTTTTTATAAACCGGACAGGTTTCAAAAACCTGTCGGGTTTAAAATCGAAAAATCTGAATCTATATATTCACAAAAATCTAACAGTTTAAAAGAGCAACTAAAAGCTATTTTTAAGTACTTTCGTAGTTACTAAACTTAATACATGAAAATAGCAATAGTTTGTTATCCGACATTTGGTGGTAGTGGTGTAGTTGCTACGGAATTAGGCCTTGAATTAGCCAGACGCGGACACGAAATCCACTTTATTACCTACAGTCAGCCAGTTCGGTTGGCACTTTTAAACCCTAATGTTCATTATCACGAAGTAAACGTTCCTGAATATCCTCTTTTTCATTATCAGCCTTATGAATTGGCATTGTCCAGTAAATTGGTTGATATGGTGAAATTGTATAAAATAGAAGTGCTTCACGTGCATTATGCCATTCCTCACGCATATGCGGGTTATATGGCGAAGCAAATGCTGAAAAATGAAGGGATTAATCTTCCAATGATTACCACACTTCACGGAACAGATATTACACTAGTGGGGAATCATCCCTTTTATAAACCTGCGGTGACCTTTAGCATCAATAAATCAGATTATGTGACTTCCGTTTCTCAGAGTTTGAAAGATGATACTTTAAAGCTGTTTAAAATCAAGAATAAAATTAAGGTTATCCCTAATTTTATCGAATTGGATAAAGTTAGAAAAGATCCTCAGGCACCTTGCCATCGTTATGTTATGGCGAAGGAGGACGAGCGCATTATCACGCACATTAGTAACTTTAGAAAGGTGAAGAGAATTCCGGATATCATTAAGATTTTCTATAATATTCAGAAAGAAATTCCGTCTAAACTGATGATGGTAGGTGATGGTCCGGAAAAAGAAAAAGCAGAAGTTTTATGTATGGAACTTGGTATCTATGACAAAGTTATTTTCTTTGGAAATAGTAACGAGATTGATAAAATTTTATGTTTTACCGATTTATTCCTGCTTCCATCAGAAACAGAGAGTTTTGGTTTGGCAGCTTTAGAAGCAATGTCAAGCGGAGTCCCTGTGATTTCAAGTAATTCGGGTGGTTTGCCAGAGGTTAATTTTGACGGTTTTTCAGGATATTTGAGCAATGTTGGTAACGTTGAGGAAATGGCTGCCAATGCAATCAAAATACTAAAAGACGACGACGTTTTGAATCAGTTTAAAGCAAATGCATTAGAAGTTGCCCGTAAGTTTGATATCAAAACAATATTGCCTAAGTATGAGGCGTTGTATCAAAAAGCGATTGATGATTATAAGCATGAGAAACACGAGAAACAATAATCTTAAAAGTTAACGTAAATGAAAAAAGTAATTTCGGTACTGGTGATTCTGGTTTTAGTTTCTTGCGGGGTTAAGAAAAACTCTGACGGAACCTCTAAAATTCTGTATGAAGTTCTCACAGAACAATCTGACGGAGGAGGAAATATCAAATTTTTTGAAATTCTAACGGAACCGAATGAAATCAAAATGCTGGAAAATGATCCCCATTTGAAAGCAAAAATGAAACAGGACGATATCAGTAATTCAAATTATGTAATCCTGAATATGGGTGAAAAAAATACCGGTGGCTATTCTATTGGTGTTGAAAAAGTAGAAGAAACGGATAAAAATATTATCATCACCGTTAAAGAAAATAATCCCGCTGCAGATGCTATGGTAACGCAGGCTATTACTTATCCGTACACTGTAATCAAAGTACACTCTAAAAAAGAGATTATTGTGAAGTAAGTGATGAGTTGTGGGATGTCAGGCTGAGCGAAGTCGAAGCGAATGTCCGGCTGAGCGAAGTCGAAGCCCCTATGCGCAAAGCTTCGACTTTGCTCAGCCTGAGACTCATTTTCAATGTAAACATAAAAAAAACCTGTCGCATTAAAAACGACAGGTTTCTTTTTATAATTATTTTTGTCTTTAATTAGAATCTGAATTTCACTCCTAAACCAACATCAAATCCAAAATTGTCATCGTCATAATATCCGGAACCAACTTCAGGTCTCGCGTCTAATGATAAAGTAATTGGTGCTTCTTTAAATCTGTATTCTATACCAATATCTCCCGCCGCAAAAACATACGTTCCGTTATCTTTGTATCTGTTGTTGTTGGTATAATAGTCGTGATTCCAGGTTGCAAGACCACCTCCAACACCGGCATACCAGTTGAAACCTCCATCAATATTCCAAACCCATTGATAAAGTGCTACACCTTTAATAGCGTCAACGTTACTGCTGTTTCTCCATCCTAAATCAAATTCCAGTCTGTTTTTTTGGTTTAATCCTAACTGATAAGATACTTCTCCGCCAAAACCGTTATTATCTCCTAAACGGATACCCAGGGCATGTTTCGAAATTTCTTGTGATTGTGCCGTAAACGCTAAACCTAATAGCATTAGGGCAGATAAAGTGATTTTTTTCATAAAAATGGTTATTAATTTTTGCCAAATTTAATCCTCACTATAATTTTGAATCGTATAGGATTATTAAAAATTGTTATATAATTCACATTTTTAGAAAGTAAGAAAGCAGGTTTAAAGTAGTTTTATTTGCGATAGGCAGTGTGTTTAGAGGTTTATTTGTTTAGAATGATAGTAGAAATTAACTGAGAGCTCAGCGTGTCCTCCATTTCAAAGAGATTTTCTTCTTCGGTAAAATTACTTTCGGCATAAGAGTATAATTTCCATCGCTTTTTATGATATTCCAATGCGGTAAGATTTTCCACCCAATCTCCCGAATTAAGGTATAAAGTCGACCCATGTTTGTTTTCTTTGGTAACGATTTTCGGTTCGTGTATGTGTCCGCAGATGACGTAATCGTATTTTTTTTCAATAGCCAGATCAGTAGCAGTAGTTTCAAAATCAGAGATAAATTTCACTGCTTTTTTCACGCTGGCTTTTATCTTTTTAGAGAAGGAGTAAGGTTCTCGTCCTAGTTTTGCAAGGCACCAGTTGGCAAATCGATTGCTTAGAATTAAGTAATCGTATCCTAATCCGCCCAGTTTTGCAATCCATTTAGAGTGTTGAACGGAAGCATCAAATACATCTCCGTGAAAAATCCATGCTTTTTTATCGTCCAGTTCCAAAACTAATTTATCGACCAGTGCAAAATTGCCCATGTTCATATCGCTGAATTTCCGAAGAATTTCATCATGGTTTCCGGTGATGTAATATACTTTTGTGCCTTTAGATGCCATGCCGATAATGCGCTGAATGACTCTTAAATGTGCTTTTGGAAAGTATGATTTTCTAAATTGCCAGGCATCAATAATGTCACCGTTCAGGACTAATGTTTTAGGCTTTATGCTTGATAAGTAGTTGTTTAGTTCTTTGGCGTGACTTCCGTAAGTTCCTAAATGGACATCTGATATAATGACCAATTCAACATTTCGTTTTTTCAATTTTTCTTTTTTTGAAGTTTAACAAATGAATGAAACTCTTGTGAGAGAAATTTTATGAAATGGTTATCAATTTGGCTGCAATTTTAATAAATTGTGATTTTTAATCACCTTAACCTTTGCTTAATAATACCAATTTTAAATTTTTTAATTTAATTCATAAAACTTACATTTGCTCAAAACTAATTACAATGGCAGGAAATAGCTACGGCAATTTATATAAAGTTACAACATTTGGAGAATCTCATGGTGAAGCTTTAGGCGGAATTATAGATGGTTGTCCATCAGGAATTGAACTTGATTTAGATGCAATTGAAGTTGAAATGTCCAGAAGAAAGCCCGGACAGTCGGCAATTGTAACACAACGTAAAGAACCGGATGCAGTTCAGTTTTTATCTGGTATTTTTGAAGGTAAAACGACTGGAACGCCTATTGGATTTATTATTCCGAATACCAATCAAAAATCAGACGATTACTCTCATATAAAAGACAATTACAGACCTAGTCATGCTGATTACGTATACGATCAGAAGTATGGTTTTCGAGACTATCGCGGTGGTGGGCGAAGCTCTGCCAGAGAAACGGCAAGCAGAGTAGTTGCGGGGGCGATAGCAAAACAAATGCTTCCTGAAATAAAAATTAATGCCTACGTTTCATCGGTTGGTCCAATTCATTTAGATACACCTTATCAGGATTTGGATTTTTCTAAAATAGAGAGCAATCCTGTTCGTTGTCCGGATGAAAAATCGGCAGCGATTATGGAAGAATATATTCGTGATATCCGCAAACAAGGAGATACCGTTGGAGGAGTAGTTTCCTGTGTCATTCAAAATGTTCCGGTTGGTTTAGGAGAACCGGTTTTTGATAAGCTGCATGCTGAATTAGGAAAAGCCATGCTTTCGATAAATGCAGTAAAAGGTTTTGAATACGGAAGCGGATTTTCAGGTTCTGAAATGAAAGGAAGTGAACATAACGATTTATACAATCCTGACGGAACTACAAAAACAAATCTTTCGGGAGGAATACAGGGAGGAATAAGCAACGGAATGGATATTTATTTCAGAGTAGCCTTCAAACCTGTTGCGACTATCATGCAGACTCAGGATTCATTAGACAATAAAGGGAATATTACACCAATGACCGGTAAAGGCCGTCATGATCCGTGTGTAGTGCCTCGCGCAGTGCCAATTGTTGAGGCAATGGCTGCGATTGTTTTGGCTGATTTTTATTTGATCAACAAAACGTATTTATAAAAGTTAAGACAGTGAGGGTTTTAACATTTTAATTTAAAACAAACAAATTAATGCAAGAAGTTACAGAAACTAAAAAGAAATCTTTTCTTAAAGGATTAACAGGGCAGATTATTATTGCAATGGTTCTTGGAGCCACTTTGGGAATAATTTTGCACAATTCGATTTCGCCTGAGGCAGCACAATCTTTTAGTAATAAAATAAAAATGCTTGCAACGATCTTTATCAGATTGGTGCAGATGATTATTTCTCCGTTAGTATTTACCACTTTAGTTGTAGGTATTGCAAAACTTGGAGATATTAAAACTGTGGGAAGAATTGGAGGAAAAGCCCTTGGATGGTTTTTTACTGCTTCTTTTATCTCTTTATTGATTGGATTGTTTTATGTGAACATTCTGGAGCCGGGCGTAGGTTTAAAACTGGATCACGTTGATATGGCTGCAGCTTCGGAAGTAACTGCTAAAACAAAAACATTATCTGTTGAAAATTTTGTAGAACACATTGTACCTAAAAGTATTTTTGAAGCAATGGCAACCAATGAAATTTTACAGATTGTTGTATTTTCAATCTTCTTCGGGTTAGCTGGTGCCTCTTTGGGAAGTACAGTAAAACCAGTAATCAATGCTTTAGATAAGACTTCGCATATCGTTTTAAAAATGGTGAACTATGTTATGAACTTCGCTCCAATTGGAGTTTTCGGAGCCATTGCAGGAGTATTCGCTATTAGAGATGCCGAAGAGTTGGTAATTACCTATTTTAAATTCTTCGGATCGTTTTTAGTTGGAATTGGTACTTTATGGGTGGTTTTAGTTGCAGTAGGGTATCTTTTTCTGAAAGGAAGAATGACAGAGCTTTTAAGACGTATTACAGGGCCTCTGGCGATCGCTTTCGGTACAACGAGTAGTGAAGCTGTTTTTCCAAAATTAACAGAAGAATTGGAAGATTTTGGTGTAAAAGACAAAATTGTAGCCTTTATGCTGCCGCTTGGATACTCGTTTAACCTGGACGGAAGTATGATGTACATGACTTTTGCCAGTATTTTTATTGCTCAGTTTTATGGAGTACATCTGGATTTAGGGACTCAAATGGTGATGCTTTTGGTTTTAATGTTGACAAGTAAAGGTATTGCAGGTGTGCCAAGAGCCAGTTTGGTTGTAGTTGCTGCAACTTGCGGTATGTTTGATATACCGGTTGAAGGAATTGCATTAATCTTACCAATCGATCACTTTTGTGATATGTTCAGAAGTGCTACAAACGTTTTAGGAAATGCTTTGGCAACATCAGTTGTGGGGCAATGGGAGGATGATAAAGATTCTGAAATTGCTTCCGAAAACTTATAATTATTTTTATTCAGGTAGGAAAAGACTTTGAAAACTTTTAAAGTCCAAATAAAAAAGAAGCTGTATTTTTAATAGAAATACAGCTTTTTTTTATTTTTGATGTATATTTGGTCAAATTAGCCTATTTATGCCCCGAATACGGATTCTTTTGCTGCTACTGCTGGTGTGTCTGAATTGTTTTGCCAATTCAGCCATTATGCAATCTGAAACGGTGCCGGAGGCAAAGATTAATAAACTTGTAGAGGAAGCCTGGGGCGACTACAGGAAATCAAATTTTGAAAAGTCACTCATCACCTCGCGAATAGCATTAAACTATGCTACAGCTGCTAAGAATAATAATTTAATAGCAAAATCGTATAAAATAATTGCCGGAAATTACAATGAATTGTCGGAATTTGATAAAGCTATTTTTTTCTATAAAAAAGGATTGTTTTACGCCGGTAAAACCAATAACGATTCCTTAAAATACAGTCTTCATAATAATCTTGGTAATATTTATTGTTTTGAGAAAAAACAGTTCAACCTGGGAATTAATTATTACAAAAAATCCATAGCCTACAGTTTAAAATTAAACGAGATGGGGCAAGTATATTTTACAAACGTAAATATTGCCTGGGCTTATTTTGATATAGGAAAATTTAAAGAAGGATATCCGTTTCTAAAATTTGTAAACAGCAATAAGAGTAAATATGGTGACGAGTCCACGGAGATCGTTGTAAACATGCTAAACGGGATGTATTATAGTTACCATAATGATTATGAGTTGGCCAATGTTTTCTTTCTCAAAGCAATTCAGGCGGGTAAAAACAGTGACGAGCGATCGGATTTGTCATATTCACATCAGGAATATTCTAAGTTCTTAAACAAAATAGGGAAGTATGAAGAGGCTTATGTGAATCTGGCTTCATACAATAAAATAACAGAAGAATTGTACAATGAGGAAAAACTCAAAAAAGCCTCTATTGCCGGTTTTAATTTAGAATTAGACGAATACAAAAGGCAGATTGATAAGATAGAAAGTGAGAAAGATTCACAGTATCAAAGTCTTAAAAAGTCAAGGATTATTGTGATTTTATTTGTTCTGATTTCGCTGATTCTTTTGGTTCTCATTATCACTCTGATTAAAAATATCAGGTTTAAGAAAAAACACAATGCAGAGCTTTTAGAAGCCAAAGAAATTGCAGAGGAAGCCTCACTTCTTAAAAGTCAATTTATTTCGACTATAAGCCATGAATTGCGTACACCATTGTACGGTGTGGTTGGAATCACCAATATGCTGCTGGAAGAACACAAAGAACTGTCCAGAAGTCAGCATTTGAGTTCGTTGAAATTTTCGGCCCGTTATTTATTATCCTTGGTCAATGACATTCTTCAGATCAATAAAATTGAGGAGAATAAAGTGGTATTGGAGAATTTAACATTCAATATTTCCGATGAGATTATGATGATTAAGAATTCGCTGTCTTTTTTATCGCAAAAAAACAATGATAAAATCACGGTTTCTATTGATCCCTGCATTCCCGAGTACCTTATTGGAGATAAGTTGCGACTTGCTCAGATTTTAATGAATCTGGTGAGTAATGCGCTTAAGTTTACAAAAGATGGCGAAGTTGAAATTATCGTAAAACTGAATCGCTTTGAAGGAAAGATGTATTTTCTGGATTTTTGGGTAAAAGATAACGGAGTAGGAATTGCAGCTGTGGATCAGGATAAAATTTTTGAAAAGTTCGTACAGGTTGGAAGAAAAGATGAAGATTATCAGGGAACAGGCTTGGGATTGAGTATCGTAAAACGATTGTTGGGGCTTTTTGGCAGCACAATTGATTTGAAAAGCGAAGTAGGCTTTGGGACTTCATTTTCATTTACCATTCCGTTTGAATTCGATCCTCAGAAAACAAAACTGATTATTGAAGAAATAGAGGTGGACCTGAGTTCAAATGAGGTGTATAAGATTCTAATTGTGGAAGATAATCTCATTAATCAGCTGGTCACTAAAAAAATTATCGAAAAACACAATTATGTCTGCAAAGTAGTTGATGATGGCTTTGCGGCTCTAAAAATGCTGGAGAGCGAAAATTTCGACTTGATTTTAATGGATATCAACATGCCTTTGATGAATGGTTTTGAAACTACGAGAAGGATTCGTTCAAAAGGGCTTAAAACTCCCATTATAGCGCTTACTGCTTTTGATAAAGACGAGATTACAGATGAAGCGATTTCTTCAGGAATAAATGATATTATTATCAAGCCGTTTGAACCGGTACGCCTTTTTAAGATAATGAATTACTTAATATTGGAAACGAAAAACGCCGGTTAATACCAGCGTTTTTTATTTTGTTTAGAAGCATTTGATTTTCTCGATTTATGAGCGCCACCGCTTCGGTTTGAGTTTTTAGGTTTTTCATCCGTCGCTCCCGGGCTTCCTGAGTGCCATGGGTAAGGATGATCGGTAATGGTTTTTACCTCTACTTTAATAAGTTTCTGAATGTCTTTCCAGTAAGGCTGTTCGTCTTTACCACAAAACGAAATAGCAATTCCGCCATTTCCGGCACGCCCCGTACGTCCAATCCTATGCACATAAGTCTCCGGAATGTTGGGTAAATCAAAATTGATAACAAAAGGCAATTGGTCAATATCGATTCCTCTTGCAGCAATATCGGTTGCAACAAGAACGCCAACTTCTTTGTTTTTAAACGCATCTAAAACACGCTGTCTGGCATTTTGAGATTTATCTCCGTGAATAGCCTCGGCAGGAATGTCTTTTTTACGAAGCGCTTTTACCACATTGTCAGCACCATGTTTGGTTCTTGAAAAAACCAGAACATTAGACAGATTTTCATTTTTGATTAAATGATACAATAAATTTCTTTTCTCTGTTTTTTCTACAAAGTAAATGCGCTGCTCAACCGTTTCTGCCGTTGATGAAACAGGCGAAACTTCTACCTTTTCGGGATCTTTCAAAAACATTTCAGCCAGTTCGCGGATAGCAATCGGCATAGTAGCAGAGAACAATAAAGTCTGCCTGTTTTTAGGAGTCAGTTTTACAATTTTTTTGACATCATTGATAAAACCCATGTCCAGCATTTGGTCAGCTTCATCCAGAACCAAAGTGTGTAAATGATCGAGATCCAGGAATCCTTGTTTGTGTAAATCAAGTAAACGGCCCGGGGTTGCAACTAAAATGTCAACTCCATTTTTTAGGGCATCTACCTGAGGATTTTGTGAAACCCCTCCAAAAATGGTCAATTGTGTTAAATTGGTATATTTGGCATAAGTGTCAAAACTTTGGCCAATCTGAACCGCTAATTCACGTGTAGGAGTAACTATAAGAGCACGGACTTGTTTGGCCTTTTTAGAAGAACCAACAATTCGGTGTAATTGATGTATGATTGGAATAGCAAATGCTGCTGTTTTTCCGGTACCGGTTTGTGCACAGCCAATTAAATCTCTTCCTGACAAAACGATCGGGATCGATTGTTCCTGAATAGGAGTAGGATTTAAGTAACCTTCTTCAAATACGGCTTTTTGTATACTTTTTGAGAGTGACAGATCTTCGAATAACATATCTTGACTTATTAAGAATTTAGTTTTAAGTACTAAAATTCAGTGCAAAGATAGGTTTATTCGTTTAATCCTTTATTTGAATATTGCTTTATTTGGCAAACGCCTATTTTTTTGATTAGTAAAGTTTCTGTTGTGATTAGATTTTTTCGTTATTCGCTTTAATAAAATCTGTTACTAAATAGCCTATTAGCTTGCCAATTAAATTGTTGTTCGGAGAATCGGCCAGATCCGGCGCGCCCTCACAAATATGCAGATACGTCGCATTTTTATGTTGTCCGAAAAAGGAAATAAACTGACGTACTTGTTCTACCGAAAAACCGCTGATGGTCATAGCGCTGCTGGCAATGTTTGGAAGAGCATCCAAATCGATTTCGATTCCGAAAGAATCTGTTCTGATGAATTCTAAAGCCAGAGCCATTTCTCTGTCAAAATCTTTTTCCCTGCGGATGCTGACGCTGTCGTACGTATTATAGCGAACGCGGTCTTCCAGTTTTTTGATGATGTCTAAAACACTTTTAGAAGTATAGTTTTCATGCAGACCAAAAATGAAGTATTTTTTTAAGAAACCTTCTTCATAGGCATAAGAAAAACCGTTGCCGCTATGACGTCCTTCAAGGATTCTAAAATCGGAATGCGCATCGAAATTGATAGCGTTAATAGGTTTTCCTTTGGCCAAAGCCGATCCTTTTATATTTCCGTAAGCATTGTTGTGTCCGCCTCCAATAATAATAGGAGTTTTTCCTGCTTTTATAAGAGTAAAGATAATGTGTGAAACTTCTTTGTCTATTTTTTCGACTAATTGACTAAGTTTTGACCGGTCGTCGATATCATTGAAATCAAGATTTTCAACATCGCGCATTTCCGCAGCGACGTCCAATTGTCCTAAAACAATAATCTGACTGCCTTTAGAAAAACGATTGTGCTGAATGTTAGCAATGCTTTTCATAGCGCTTTCCCATGCCGATGCTGCTCCCGGTCTGCCGTAGTTGGCACGCACGCCAATATCTTCCGGAATTCCGAAAAGGACATATTTAGCTTCGCTCTCTTTTAGAAACTGAATCTTGTCAACTCCTTTAGGGATGACGATCATTTTCTCTCCGAATTTTATTTCACCACTTCTGTGATTGGTAATTTTTGCTAAATCGTTAACAGTAAAAGGAATGAGTTTCTCCATGAAAAAAAAAATTTTTCAAAAATACTATAATTGTAGAAACTTACGTTAATACCTTTATATTAATTCTTAAATTTGTTTTAAAGAAAATTTTTTAAATATGGAAAACCCAAAGAACAACAACTCAAGTCTAAAGGCGGTAATCGCAGTTTTAGCAGTCCTACTGATTGGTAGCTTAGTGTATATTTTTAAATTATCATCTGATACAGATGTAGTTAAGACTGAACTTACAACGACAATGACAGAAAAAGAATCTGTTATGAAAGATTTACAGGAGTTAAAAGCAACTTACGATGCTGCAATTGCTGAGAATACTTCAATGTCTGATGAGTTAATTCAGGAAAGAGATAAAGTAGTCGCTCTAATGGATGATTTAAATAAATCTAAAGGAGATGTCTCTAAGTACAGATCACAAGTTCAGGCAATGCAAGGTAAAATGAAAACTTTAGTTGCTGAAAACGATGAGTTGAAAAAACAAAATGGTGTTTTAACAGTTCAAAGAGACAGTACAATTGTAGTTTTAGGAGAGTCTAAGAAATACAATGAAGTTTTGGTTGGTCAAAACGAAGAATTGGCTAAAACAGTTGAAAAAGGAGCTAAATTATCAGTTTTAAATACTAAAACAATTGCTTACAAAGTAAGAAGCTCTGGTAAACAAATCGAAACGGATAAAGCAAGCCGTGCTGATGTATTGAAAGTAAGCTTTACAATTGCTGAAAATCAAATCGCAAAATCAGGAGATAAAACGTACTATGTTCAGGTTATTGATTCTAAAAACAATGTTTTAGGAGAAAAGAGAACAGAAAGTTTTGGAGACAATACTTTAACGTACAGTTTTAAAACTACTGTTAAATATGAAAATAAAACAGTAAACGTTTCAGAAGATTTAATTGGTAAAGATTTCGAAAAAGGAACGTACTTTATTAACGTTTTTGACAATGACGAATTAGTTTCTAAAACTAGTTTCACTTTAAGATAATACGCTGTCTAGGACAAATACCACTAAAAGTAAAAAAGGTCTGTGATTTTTCACAGACCTTTTTTTTATGTTTTACTATTTTAGAATTTTTCCTTCAAGAAAAACGCTTTCGATAAGATTGCTTCCAAAAGCGTAAGGGATTTGATAGTAAGAGGAAACGGGTTTTGTAAGGATCAGATTGGCTTTTTTACCTTTGGTGATACTTCCGTGTGTTTCAGAAATTCCCATCGCGTACGCGCCATTTATAGTAGCAGCATTTATAGCTTCTTCAGGAGTCATTTTCATTTTAATACAAGCCGTTGCAACTACAAAATTCATGTTTCCGGATGGAGTAGAACCGGGGTTAAAGTCTGTAGCCAGGGCAATTGGCAGGCCTGCTTTTATCATTTCACGAGCCGGAGTGTAAGGAATACTTAAAAAATAAGAACAGGACGGTAACGCAACAGGCATCGTTTCTGTGTTTTTTAAAGCCTCAATGTCTTCCGGGTTCATAATTTCAAGATGATCCACTGAAAGGGCGTTGTATTTGATTCCAGCCTGTATTCCGCCAATAGAATTGAATTGGTTCACATGAATTTTAGGTTTCAGTCCATATTGTATTCCGGCTTCCATGATTTTTTCTGTTTCTTCAACAGAGAAATAACCAGTTTCACAAAAGGCATCCACATAATCGGCCAGTTTGTTTTGGGCAATCTCAGGCAGCATTTTAGTGATGATTTCATCAATATAACCCGCTTTGTTTTCTTTGTAATGCAAAGGGAAGGCATGTGCTCCTAAAAACGTTGCTTTTATGGCAATCGGATAATTCTGAGCTAATTTTTGAATTACGCGAAGCATTTTGAGCTCACCCTCGATAGTTAGTCCGTACCCTGATTTAATTTCTACAGCTCCGGTTCCCAAATGCATGACTTCTTCTAAACGAAGTTTCGACTGCTCGTAGATTTCCTCTTCAGTAGTTTCATTGAGTTTTTTAGCCGAGTTTAGAATGCCGCCGCCACGATTGGCAATTTCTTCATATGAAAACCCATTGATTCGGTCTACAAATTCCTGCTCGCGATTTCCTGCATATACAATGTGGGTGTGACTGTCGCACCACGTAGGCAATATAACTCGTCCTGTTGCGTCGATTGTCAGATCGGCATTGGTTTCTGGAAGATTTTCCATCAGGCCGTAATCCTGAATAAGATCGTCTTTTAGAATTAAATAGGCATTTTTCAGTGTTGGAAGTATGGCCATTTCTGTTCCTGATACTTTGGCTATTGAAGTTTCGCGAACCTGAAGTAGTTCTTTTATGTTGGTTATAAGAGTTGTCATTATTTTGAGGTATAAAGTAAAAAGCACAAATTTCACAATTATCACACTAAAGATTAGTGAAATTAGTGAAATCTGTGTTTGAAAATTTGTTCTTAATTGTCTTATTCTGAAACGGTTATTTCGAACATTTTGCTCCAGTTTTTACCGGTAACAAAAATAGTTTTAGTTTTTGGGTTGTAAGCAATTCCGTTTAAAACATCATCTTTCGTTACATCAGTCATAAGTTTGCGTAATCCTGACATGTCCAGAATTCCTTCAACGGCTCCGGAAGTAGGATTTACGACAGCAATAGCGTCCTTAAACCAAACGTTGGTATAGATTTTTCCGTTAATCCACTCCAATTCATTAATGGCTTTAATTTTTGAAGTTCCTGAGTATACGTTGATATAATCTATCATTTTTTGCGTTGCAGGATCCATTTTCCAGATTTTCTCGGTTTTGTCCGTTTGATAAATGTATTTCCCATCATTCGTCATTCCCCAGCCTTCGATATCTTTCTCGTACGCAAAGGTTTTTTCCAGTTTTAAAGTGTTGGCATTGTAGATAAAACCTGTTTTATTTTGCCAGGTCAGCTGAAATAATTTGCCGTTGATGAACGTAATTCCTTCACCAAAGTATTTTTTGTCTAAATCAATTTGCTTGAAAATTTTCCCGGTTTTATAATCGTATTTTCTTAAGTAAGAAGCTCCTTCCTGACCGGTGCTTTCGTATAAAGTGTCTTTATAGAATTCTAATCCTTCAGTAAAAGATTGTTTGTCATGCGGATAGGTGTTGATTATTTTATATTTTAATAATTTAGGTTCGATATTAGAAACCAGTTCCACACGTTTAGTGGCATCTGAGGAATCTGATCCAAAATAAACGGTAGCTTTTAGGTACTGATACCCTAATCTTTGTTCTTTTAGTTCAAATTTGAATTTTTCTGCACCTTTAGTACTACCTACTTTTTTATCGTTTACAAAGTAGGTAATGCTGTCGATTTCTTTCGAATTTGGGTTTAAAACACCGATCGAAATGGCTTCCTGAGGTAAAAAATGGGCCGGAAAAGCCGAATCATCGATAGTAAACAAAGAATTTTCACCTTTTTTTGTATCTCCACATCCAATTAATGTGATTCCTAATAAAATGACAGTTAGGAAGTTATAATTTTTCATAGTTTAAAATTTGAATAAGCCAATATACGATGATATTTTTATAGCAACAAAGCTCTTGCAAAAATATAAAAAGATTGTATATTTGCACCGGCAAGTCCTACACGACCAGCTCCTGCAGACTCCCCCAGGATGGGAACATAGCAAGGGTACGTGGTTGAGCGGTGCGATGTAGGTCGCTTGCCTATTTTTTTTTTTTAGTTAGTTCCCGATGTTTCGGGATTTTTTTTTAGAATTAATTTAAAAGTAGTCTTCCTTATGGAGGATTTTTTTATTTTTGACCCTTTTGAAAGTTAAAGTTAAGTGATGGAAATTAAAAATTTCTCCACATAACCCATAACTCGTAACTCAAAACTTAAATAATGAGTAAAGTTGTTTTAATTACCGGCGGATCTTCAGGAATTGGAAAGTCAATTGGAGAGTATTTACACCAAAAAGGTTTCGTGGTATACGGAACGAGCCGAAATCCTGAAAAGGTACAGCATTCTGTTTTTCCTTTGGTTGCTTTGGATGTTCGTAATATAAATTCTATACAGTCGGCAGTAGCTCAGATTATTGCAGCTTCCGGAAGGCTGGATGTTGTCATTAATAATGCCGGGGTTGGAATTACCGGACCTTTAGAGGAGATTCCGACGGAGGAAATCAAGAATAATTTTGAAACCAATTTTTTCGGACCAATTGAAGTGATGAAAGCGGTTTTGCCTCAAATGCGAGAGCAAAAATCGGGTTTGATTATCAATATTACTTCGATTGCAGGTTATATGGGATTGCCGTATCGCAGTGTGTATTCGGCTTCAAAAGGGGCCTTAGAATTAATTACAGAGGCTTTGCGTATGGAAGTGAAGTCGTTTGGAATTGAAATTACGAATGTGGCGCCGGGTGATTTTGCTACAAATATTGCAGCAGGTCGTTATCATGCACCAGTGGTAAAAGGTTCGGCTTACGAAAAAGTGTATGGCGATATTCTGGCAACGATGAACGAACATGTTGACGCAGGGGGAAATCCAAATGAAATGGCTGAAGCTGTTTATAAAATCATCCAAAAGGAAAAACCAAAAGTACATTATAAAGTAGGGGCTTTTATGCAGAAGTTCTCCATTGTTTTAAAACGTGCATTACCGGATAAAGTTTATGAAAAAATGCTGATGAATCATTATAAGTTGTAATTTTGCACGAAATTTTTAAACACACAATTAAATATAAATAGATTATGAAATTTTTTATTGACACGGCTAATTTAGCTCAGATTAAAGAAGCACAGGCTTTAGGAGTTTTGGATGGTGTAACAACTAACCCATCATTGATGGCTAAAGAAGGAATTACCGGAAAAAACAACATTTTGAAGCACTATGTTGACATCTGTAATTTGGTTGAAGGAGATGTAAGTGCTGAAGTGAATGCGCTGGATTTTGACGGTATGGTTAAGGAAGGTGAGGAGCTGGCTGAATTACATGACCAAATCGTGGTAAAATTGCCTATGACGAAAGAAGGTGTTATGGCGGCAAAATATTTTTCTGATAAAGGAATTAAAACGAATGTAACTCTTGTGTTTTCAGTAGGACAAGCTATTTTGGCTGCAAAAGCTGGAGCAACTTATGTGTCTCCGTTTGTAGGTCGTTTAGATGATGTTTCAACTGACGGATTGAATTTAATCGAAGAGATTAGATTGGTATATGATAACTACGGTTACGAAACTCAAATTTTAGCAGCTTCTGTGCGTCACACGATGCACATTGTAAATTGTGCTAAGATTGGTGCTGATGTTATGACTGGGCCTCTTTCCGCAATTTACGGATTGTTGAAACACCCATTAACAGATATTGGATTGGCTCAGTTTGTGGCTGATTTCGAAAAAGGAAACAAGTAGTCCTTAGCTATTAAAAAACTTAAAACGCCATTTTTCAATAGAAAGATGGCGTTTTTTTATGTTGTATATATAAACCCGACAGATTTTTGAAACCTGTCGGGTTTGTGTATTTATTATAAAAAAAAAACAAATCTCAAATTCAAATTCCAAACCTTTAGTGAGCGTTTGGAATTTGAATTTGAGATTTGGAATTTAAAATTTTATTCGGTTTAGTGACCTCCGCCTCCACCTTCAACGTGGTTGATCCCTTGTCTTTTTAAAATTTTAGGGCAATAGAAGCCATAAAATCCTAAATAAGCAAAACCTAAAAGAGGAACGATGTAGGAGAAGTGTGTCCACGTGATTCCGAAAATTCCGTTTGGACTTGTAAGGTCGATATCGCAGATGCTTCCCTGAATTAAAGGGATAACTCCTCCACCAAGAATCATCATGATTAAGAATGAAGATGCTTTTCCGGTGTTTTTACCTAAGCCGGCAATCGCTAAATCAAAGATAGACGGCCACATGATAGATAAGAATAAACCTCCGGAAATGAAGAAGAATTTAGCAATTTGCGGATCAGGGTAAACCAATCCGGCAAACATCATTAATACTCCTGAAATTCCGAAAAGCATTAATGTTTTACCTGCATTTTTACCTCCAACAAAACTTACTGCTATAAATAATAAGATCCAGATTGGGTAAATGTAAAAAGAAGAAACATCGTGTGCAGCAAAAAGGTTAGCACCAATGATTACTCCAAATGCCAAAGCAGGAACGATAAATTTAAGTGCTGTATTTACTAAGTTTGAAGTGTTGAAAACGTTAACACCACCATTCCATCGGCCAATCATTAAACTTCCCCAGTAAAGGGCAATAAATGGGGCGATAGCATCTTCCAGGATGTTTCCAAATTCATGTGTATGCAATAAGGCAGGTAGGTTACTGATAATCGTTACCTCTGTACCTACGTAGATAAAGATTCCTAACATTCCTAAATAAAGCTGCGGGTAGTCTAGTATGTTGAATTTTTCGTGAGCTACTTTAATTTCTTCTTCGTCCTCTTTTGCAGGGTCTTCAATTTTGGAGAAGTTCATGAAAACGGCTACGATGATAAAAGCAAGTCCAAGAATAATAAAAGGCAGTTTAATGTCCTCTAAAGAAAGAGCTGTCTTTTTGTTATCTCCCATTCCGAATAAAGCGATTCCCAGTAAGATAGCTCCAATTGTAGTTCCGAAAGAGTTAATTCCACCCGCTAAAGTCAAACGGTGAGCACCTGTTGCAGGGCTTCCCATTTTAATAGCAAGAGGATTGGCAACAATTTGCTGGATAGAAAATCCTAATCCTACCGTAAATAAAGCGGTTAAGAAGAAAGGGAAGCTTTCCATTGTTGCAGCGGGAATGAATAAAAATGATCCAACGGCAGATAGGAGTAAACCGGCAGAAAGTGTTTTTTTGTATCCAAATTTTTGTAATACATCTAATTTTAAGGACACCAAAAAGAAAATCAAGGAACCTACGAAGTATGCCGCATAAAAGGCCCAGGCTACTAATTGTGATTGTACTTGCGATAAGGTGAATACTTTCTTGAAAACAGGAATCAGGATGTCATTGGCAGAACCAACAAAACCCCAAAAGAAGAAAACAATTATCAACGAGATAAACTGTCCCCATTTGGTTTGAACATTTTCTGAACTCATAATTTAAGAGGTTAATTTTTTATTTTATTGTTTTTTGAAGACCGTAAATATATTTGTTAAGTGTATCAAAAAAAAATAAAAAGCTACAAATAATGTTAAATTTAAACCAACGACATTATTTTTTCAACAATGTGTTAGTTTTTACTGAGTTACAAAAACGATTTAGGAAGCTGAATTTATTCCAGAATTTTGTTTTTTACTTCTTTGCTGTAATTTCTTCCAATTGGAATGGTGTAGGATTGTATTTGAATACGATTACCCTCTATAGATTTTACTTTGTTGAGTGCGATTACGTATGATTTGTGAATGCGCAGGAATCGGTCAGCCGGTAATTCTTCAGACAAAGAAGTCAGAGATTTGTGTGTAATGTAGGTTTTGTCGGAAGTCACCACTTTTATATATTCTTTCATACCTTCAACAAAGAGAATTTCTTCAATATTAATTTTCATCATTTTTTTATCGACTTTGATAAAAATATGAGAGTCTCCTTTTACGGTTTCGACTTTAATATTGTTTTTCAGGTTGTATTCGGTGGTGATTTTATTAATGCATTTTATGAATCTTGGAAGAGGAATCGGTTTTACTAAATAATCCAGAACATCCAGATCGTAACTTTCGGCGGCAAATTCTCTAAAAGCGGTTGTGATGATAACTTTGGTTTTGTTTTCGATTAAGCTAATAAGTTCGAACCCTGTCATCATAGGCATGTTAATGTCTAAGAATACAGCATCGACAGTGGTACTGTTTATAAAATCAAGCGCTTCCAAAGAATTATTAAATGTGCCGATTACTTCAAAATCTGTAAAATTGGTAAAATAATTTTGCAGGACTTTGATTGCTAAAGGCTCATCATCAACCAACACACATTTAATTTTCATTATTAAGAGGTATTTGCAAACGGATTATATAGTAATTTAATTTGATTGTGTTTTTTAGACTAAAATCGTTCTTGTAAATCAGTTTTAATCTTTTTTTGGTATTCGCCAGGCCAATACCACCTTTCGAGTTAAGATTTTGTGAAATTACAAAATTATTTAAGATTTCAAAGTCTAACATTTTATTGTCGATAACTTTACAATTGATTTTGATTTTTATATTGTTGTTATTGACTCCGCCATGTTTAAAGGCATTTTCTACCAATGAAATAAAGATCAGCGGAGGCACTACAATATCTTCGATATTCGATTCCAGATTGATCGTAACTTCTACATTTTCAAAACGTAACTTCTCGATTTCGATATAATTTTGTATGTAATCAATTTCTTTGATTAAGGGAACAGATTTGGTTCCTTTGACATCATATAAAACATACTCCATCAAATTAGACAGTTTTAAGATTACGTCCGGAACTTTATCGGAAGATTCTAGTGATAAAGCGTACAAGTTATTCAGCGTATTAAAAAAGAAATGAGGCTGAATTTGATTCTCCAGATATTTTAGTTTGATCTTAAACTGATTTTCTCTTAATGATCGGTTTCTTTCACGTTCTCGCAACCAGGTTAATGTCAAGTAAACAGAAGACGCCATGGCAACAACGTACAATTCTCCAATGCAGACTGCCAGTACGTGGTTAATGTCGAAGGTGTGATATTCACGGTTCGCTTCCGGCCAAATATTTTCGGATATAATATAATAGGTAAGACCGGTTTTTATTAAGTAGACACCCAATAGGCTTACAACCATCATAAAGGTGTACTGAATGTACTTTTGTTTTAGCACCAAACGAGGAACTAATACAAATAAATTAAAATAGACTAATGGAATGTGTAAAGAGAATTCTATCAGGTTTGATTTGAATGAATAGGAGTAGTCATTAAAGTAGGCTCCCCATCTTAAAAAGTTAAGAGTAAAATAGCAGCTCCAAAACCAAACATGATTTTTAAGTTTAATGTCAAATTTCAATTTTCGTATTTCGTTCAACTTTTGATTACTAGTTTATAGGGATTTTCTTTAGCTTAAATATGATGCAACTTTAAACAATTACTTTTTAAAACGCAATTCTTTTAAATAAAATTTTATGATAAAAGAGATGTGTTGAGCTTTTTTGATGAGATAACGTTTTCGTAATGCATATTTTGAAGCATTGGTTAAAGTTTGATCATAAATACCCTTAAGATGTTAATGATTATTAAATGATTGTTTAATAAAAGTGATTTTTTTTGTAGTAAATATTTATTTTGTTGTAAAATTTTACAAGAAAATGGCTAGAAAACGTTTTCGAATAGCATATTATTGATTGTTTTATGTCGTTGGTTTAAAATTTAATGTTGTTTGTATAAATTATTTTTTTTAACAATCCCTTAAGAATAATTTTACCCTATAACTAACAAAATAAATTAACATGAAAAAAATTTTCTTAATCTTTATGATTGTTTTTACGGCGCAAGTTTCGCTTGCTCAGGTAAAAAGCATTAAAGGTGTGATTACAGATTCTGATGGAATGCCATTGCCAGGGGCTTCCGTTGCAGTACAAGGAGGTCAAAAGGGAACTACTTCCGATTTTGACGGAGTGTACTCAATTGAAGTTCAAAAAGGACAAACTTTAGTTTTTACTTATGTTGGACTTGAAACACAATCAATAGTTGTAGGTGATGCTGCTACAATTAATGTTAAAATGCTACAAGCAGCGTCAAATGCACTTACAGAAGTTGTTGTAACTTCATTAGGTATCAAGAAAACGAGAAAATCTTTAACTTATGCGGCTCAGGAACTTAAAGGGGAAGAGCTAACACGTGTAAGAGACGCGAACGTTATCAATACAATTGCAGGTAAAATTGCGGGTGTTGCTGTAACAAAAAGTTCTGCCGGTACTGGTGGTTCTACAAAAGTAGATATTCGTGGAAGCTCTTCAGCAACAAACAATCAGCCTTTGTATGTTATTGATGGTATTCCAATGTTAAACTCTGGTTCAGGTCAGCCAAATGATACTTTTGGTAGTTTGAATGGTGGTAACCGTGATGGTGGAGATGTTGTATCTTTAATTAACCCGGACGATTACGATGGTATGACGGTTCTAAAAGGAGCAGCGGCTTCTGTATTATATGGATCGCAAGGAGCAAATGGAGTAATTTTACTTTCGTCTAAAAAAGGAAAAGTTGGACAGTCAAGTTTTTCAGGTTCGTCTGTAACTACTTTTGAATCGGCTGCTTATTTGCCTAAGTTTCAAAAAGATTATGCTGCAAGAACAGGGGAAGATGAGTCTTGGGGAACGAAACAAAACATAAAAGATCATGTTAAAGATTTCTTTCAAACCGGAGTTACTCAAATTACATCTGTAGGATATTCTGCAGCAACTGAAAATTCTTCTACAGCATTGACTTATGCTAATACATCAGGATCGGGGATTATTCCAGGTAACGGAATTAAGAGAAATAACTTTGGAATTCGTCAAACTGCAAAGTTTTTTGATAACAAACTTACAGTGGGTGTAACTGGAAATTATACTACACAATCAATTGCAAATAAACCGGTAAATGGTCTTTACTTTAATCCACTTACAGGAGTTTATTTAATGCCAAGAGGAAATGATTTCAATTATTATAAAAATAATTATGAAGTTTTTAATCCGACTAGAAATTTAATGGCTCAAAATTGGATGACAAACAGAGATATTATGCAAAACCCATATTGGGCTATTAACAGAAATAAATCTGAAGACACAAACACTTTCTTCAACGGAGCAATTTCGGCTTCATACAAAGCAAATGAATGGTTAACAATTGCTTCAAGATATAGCTATAACAGAGTTGACAGTGGATTTGAAAAGAGAATTTTTGCTACTACTCAAGGAACACTTTCTCACGCTAATGGTAGATACATTAGTAATGATGCGGTAAGTACGCAACGTTATGGAGATTTAATTGCTACGATCAATACAAAATTTAGTGATGATTTTTCATTTAATGCTAATATTGGTACAAGTATTACCAATACGATGACAAATGACAGAACAATTTTAGATTCTGGAATTGGTGCCGGATTAAAAATAACGAACTGGTTTACACTTAACAACTTTGTAAACAATACAGGAAATTATCAAACAATCGACTCAAAAAGAGAAATACAGTCTGTATTTGCAGCTACTACATTGGGTTACAAAGACATGTTGTTCTTAGATGTTGCAGCTAGAAATGACTGGTCTTCTACATTAGTGAATACGAATAAAGGATCTTATTTTTACCCGTCTGTAGGTTTGACAGGTATACTTAGCGAGATGTTCAAAATGCCGGAGTCAGTTAGTTTTGCAAAAGTTCGTGCAACTTACGCTCAGGTTGGTAATGATGTTGCTGCTTTTGTTACTACTCCTGTAGATTTATATGTTCCGGGGAATAACAGTACACAACCTCAGGTTGGATTACAAAGAGGAACTACTTTAAAACCAGAGTTGAAATCAGAATATGAATTTGGTACAGAATGGAGATTCCTTAATAACAGATTTGGTATTGAGCTTTCTTACTATAATTCAACAACAAAAAATCAATATTTCCAATCTGCTGCGCCGGACGGAAGCCCTGAGGGAGTTAGATTTTACGGATTCAATGCCGGAAGTATCGAAAATAAAGGTTTTGAAATTGTTGTAAATGCTGGTATTGTTAAAGGAGATAAATTCTCATGGGATTCATCTGTGAACTTTTCTCAAAATAAAAATAAAGTAAAAGAACTTCCTGCTTCATCTAAAGGAATAGTGAATTTGACTGTTCCTGGAGTTAATAACTACCAATACTCTTTAATTGAAGGAAGACCGTTTGGTGTTATCATGGGGAAAAACATTCTAAAAGATGATCAGGGTAGAATTTTATTAGATAAAGATGGTAAAATTCAAGGTACTGAAGGTTTTACTGAAGTAGGTAATTCAAATCCTGATTTCATGTTAGGTTTCTCTAACACTTTCAAAGTTGGTTCTTTCTTTGCAAATGTTTTAATTGACGGACGTTTTGGTGGTAATGTTATGAGTATGACTGAAGCTCAAAATGATTTCTTCGGAGTTTCTAAAGCAACAGGTGATGCCAGAAACGCAGGAGGAGTTCCAGTAAATGCAATTAAACCAGACGGTACTGTAGTAACAAATATACCTGCTGAGGATTATTATAAAAAAGTAGGAGGTAGAGATGGAATTACAGGCGAATATGTTTATAAAGCGACAAATGTAAGTGTAAGAGAGATTTCTGTAGGATATACTTTCAATCCTAAAAAACTTCCTGTTTTCCAAACAGCTTCTATTTCATTAATTGCAAGAAACTTATTCTTTATATACAAAGACGCTCCTTTTGATCCAAACATTGCATTAAGTACAGGAGAGGGACTACAAGGTATTGATATCTATGGTTTACCTTCTACCAGAAGTATTGGTCTTAATTTAAATGTAACTTTCTAAATTAAAAAAAATGAAACTAAATAACATAAAAAAAACAGCTATCTGTATGTCATTTCTTGCTGCAGTAGGTTGTACAGGTAATTTTGATGAAATTAATACTAACCCTAATGGTTTCAGCAATGATCAATTAAAGGATGATTTTAATGATATCAAAAAAGGATTCGCTCCGATGTTTAACAACATTCAGGTTTTAGGGGATCAGCTTGAATCTCAATATCAATTACAACAGAATCTAAATGCAGATATTTGGTCAGGTTATATGGCTACTCCAACCCCTTTTAGAGGAGGAAGTAACAATACAACTTATGACTTAATTGACGGATGGAACAATGCTATTTGGACAAATGCTTATCCTACTGTTATGTTCAATGCATACGATATTGCAAACAAAACAAAAGGGAAATTTGACCATTTTTATGCACTTTCTCTAATCTTGAAAGTAGAAGGAATGCACCGTGTTACGGACATCTTTGGTCCTATCATCTATTCTCAATACGGTAAAAATGCGCCAATTGCTTATGATTCTCAGGAAGAAGTATACAACCAAATGTTTAGCGAGTTGGATTTTGCTGTAGATGAATTAACAAAAAGAGCAGATGCCGGAGAGCCTTTTGTATTTAAAGATGCGGATTTATCAGGTTATGAAGGTAACTATGCTTCTTGGGTAAAATTTGCCAACACTTTACGTTTGAGATTAGCTATGCGTATCGTAAAAGTAAAACCTGCTTTAGCAAAAGCTCAGGCTGAAAAAGCGGTAGCACAAAAATTCGGAGTATTTACAGCTAAAAAAGATGCGTTTAGAATTGTATCTCCAACTTTTACAAACCCTATTGCTACCATTAGTGGTTCATGGTTAGACATTAGAATGTCTGCTGATATGGAGTCTATATTAAAAGGATACAACGACCCTAGAATGCCAATTTATTTTGATAAATCAGCTCAATTTACAGGTCAGTTTAAAGGAATTCGTACTGGTATAGCCATTGGAGGAAAAGGAGACCGTGAGCGTTTTTCAGGTATTGGAGAAGTGGTTAGATCTAAAACCATTTATTTAGTTACTACTGCTGAAGCTTATTTCTTAAGAGCGGAAGGAGCTCTAAGAGGCTGGAATATGGGAGGTGATGCTAAATCATTATACGAGGCAGGTATTGGAGCGTCATTTGACCAAAGAGAAGCTTCTGGTATTGCTAAATACTTAACGGATAATACTAGTTTACCTGTAGCATATGTTGATCCTGTTGCTGCTGTAAACAATTCAGCTCCGGTAAATAATATTACTATTGCCTGGGATGATGCAGCTACAAATGAGGTGAAACTGCAAAGAATTATTACTCAAAAATGGATCGCAGGTTTCCCGGAAGGACAAGAAGCTTGGTCTGATTACAGAAGAACAGGATATCCAAAATTATTCCCTGTAGTGGTAAACAATAGTGGAGGAAAAATTACTACGGAACTTGGTCCTAGAAGAATCAACTTTACTTCAAATGAAGTACTAAATAATAAAGAAGGTGTAGCAACTGGTGTAGCTAAGTTAGGTGGTCCGGATAATGGAGGAACCAGACTTTGGTGGGATGTTAATGCTCCAAATTTCTAAAAAAAATAATCAAAGAATTAAAAGAATTTAAGTTTGGTTAGTAAATGGCGTAGACAACGCGAGTTGTTTATGCCATTTCATAAACCAAAATTGTAAATGTTATAAAAAGAAAAGAAATGAAAAGTGCTTTAGAAATAAAACCTGATATCAGCTATAAAAGCGCGGGGAAATTTGAAGAGACACGATTTGAGAAAATCCACAATGAAATCTTCAGGAATTCCGCAGAAGCTTCGGTAATTGTAGCACAGGAAATTGCGCAATTAATCCGATCTAAACAAGAAAAGAATAAATCTTGCGTATTAGGTTTAGCCACAGGTTCTTCTCCTATAAAAGTTTATGAAGAGTTGGTGAGAATGTACAGAGAAGAAGGCTTAAGTTTTAGCAATGTAATCACTTTCAATCTGGATGAATATTATCCGATGAGCAAAGAGAACAATCAGAGCTATCATTATTTCATGCATCAGCATCTTTTTAATCATATTGACATCAAACCTGAAAATGTAAATATTCCAGACGGAACCGTTGCCATTGAAGAACTTAATCAATACTGCATCGATTACGAAATGAATATTAAAAATGCAGGAGGACTGGATTTTCAATTATTGGGAATTGGCCGTACGGGTCACGTAGGTTTCAACGAACCCGGATCCCACATCAACTCGGGAACCAGAATCATTACACTGGATCACATTACAAGAGTGGATGCCTCTTCCGATTTTAACGGAATCGATAACGTTCCAAAAAGAGCGATCACCATGGGGGTTTCTACCATCATGAGATCCAAACGAATTGTACTAATGGCCTGGGGACAAAACAAAGCCGATATCATCAAGAGAACCATTCAGGGCGATATCAGTTCTGAAGTTCCGGCTACATTTTTACAAAACCACCCTAATGCGACTTTCGTATTAGACCAGTCAGCAGCTTCAGAATTAACCCGTTTCAAAACGCCTTGGTTAGTAGGAGAATGTATCTGGACACAAGAATTAAAAAGCAAAGCGATTGTTTGGTTGTGCCAAAAAACAAAACAATCTATTTTAAAATTAACAGACCGTGATTACAACAACAACGGAATGTCAGATCTTTTGGCGCAGGAAGGTTCTGCTTACGACTTGAACATCAATATGTTTAATGTTTTGCAGCATACCATCACCGGATGGCCGGGTGGAAAACCCAATACCGACGATTCGCATCGTCCGGAAAGAGCCAATCCGGCAAAAAAACGAGTGATTCTTTTTAGTCCGCATCCAGATGATGATGTGATTTCTATGGGAGGAACTTTCTCAAAACTGATCAAACAAGGTCACGATGTACATGTGGTATATCAAACCTCCGGAAATATAGCCGTTACAGACGACGAGGCACTTAAATTTGCCGAAGTGGCTAAGGATTTTCTTGGCGATGCTGCCTCGGGAATCAACTTTAAAGCTGTAATTGAATTTTTGAATAACAAATCAGAGAACCAAATTGATTCCCTGGAAGTTCGCAAATTAAAAGGACTTATCCGAAGAAGAGAGTCCTATGCAGCGACCCGATACATTGGTTTAAAAGATGAAAACACCCACTTTTTAGATCTTCCGTTTTATGAAACCGGACAGGTAAAAAAGAATCCGTTGGGTCCTGAAGACATTGCTATTGTAAAGGACATCATTGCACAAATCAAACCCCATCAGGTTTTTGCAGCGGGTGACTTAGCAGATCCGCACGGTACTCATGAAGTTTGTCTGAATGCCATCTTTGCAGCAATGAAACAACTGAAACCGGAAAAATACATGGACGACTGCTGGTTGTGGCTGTATCGTGGTGCCTGGCACGAATGGGACATTCACGAAATTGATATGGCCGTTCCGCTTTCTCCATCAGAAGTATTGCTTAAACGCCATGCGATTTTGTACCATCAGTCACAAAAAGACCGCGTAATGTTCCAAGGAAATGACTCAAGAGAATTTTGGGTAAGAGCCGAAGACCGTAACAAAAATACTGCCGTCTTATATGACGAACTAGGATTGGCAGAATACGAAGCCATTGAAGCTTTTAAACGTTTTGATTATTAAAAATACCATATAAGATCCGGGTGAGAGTGGATCGCAATGCAAAATTCAGATTGGTTTCATTAGGAGTAGTGAGGGTTCAATCGAAATCATTCTGAGTTTTGCTTTTATTATTTATTATTAATGTTGTGTAAAAGCAACATCTTTCCAAAAACAAAAAAAATGAAATATTTATTAGTCCTACTATTAGCGGGTGTAACTGCTAGTGCTCAGATTAAAAAAGAGCAGTTAAATCTTATGCCCTGGCCTCAAAGCATTGTGTTAAGTGATGGTAATTTTGCGTTAAATAAAAATTTTAAAGTAAATATTACCGGAAATCCAAATCCCCGAATTTTTGGCGGAGTAACTCGCTTTTTGCGCCGACTAGATGGTAGAACCGGTATTTTTTTCGAACAGGGATTTATTACCAAATTAAATGAAGTTCCAACAGCTGAGCTTCAAATCAATTGTACCAAGAGCGGGAAAATTGGTTTGTATGAAGATGAAAGCTATCACCTGGATATTAAACCAAACAAAATTACAATCAATGCAACAAGTGATTTAGGGGCCCTGCACGGTCTTGAAACCTTATTGCAAATGTTGCAGAATACGAACAACTCCTTTTATTTTCCGGTATCAAAAGTCTCCGATTTTCCAAGATTTACCTGGAGAGGTCTGATGGTCGATGCGGCAAGACATTTTCAGCCGGTAGATGTGATCAAAAGAAATATTGACGGATTGGCGGCTATGAAAATGAACGTTCTTCACTGGCATTTGGTGGACGATCAGGGGTGGAGAATTGAAATGAAAAAACATCCAAAACTAATTGAAAAAGCTTCGGATGGAATGTATTACACACAAGAGGAAATTAAAAATATCGTAAAATATGCTGATGAGCGCGGTATTTTAATCGTTCCGGAAATAGATGTTCCTGGTCACGCATCTGCAATACTTACAGCTTATCCTGAGATTGGAAGTAAAGTAATCACACTGACAGGAGGAACTTCTGAAAAAAATATTCAGGGAACCGCAATTGCGACCTATGGAATTGAAAGAAATGCGGGGATTTTTTCACCAACATTAGATCCTTCAAATCCTAAAACATACCAATTATTAAGTGAATTATTTGATGAGGTTTGCCCGTTATTTCCAGGCGCTTATTTTCATATCGGAGGGGATGAAAACGAAGGAAAGGACTGGGATGCAAATCCAAAAATTCAGGAGTTTAAAAAGAAAAATAAGTTAACAACCAATCATGAACTGCAGACTTATTTTACCATGCAGTTAATTCCGATGCTTAAAAAACATGGGAAACAGTTAATGGGATGGGAGGAAATTTTGACTAAGAATATGTCAAAAGATGCCATTATTCATGCCTGGAGAGGTCCTAATGAAGGAGTAGTAGCAGGTCAGTCCTTGATTGAATCCGTAAAAAAAGGATATAAAACCGTAATGTCCAATGGGTATTATATTGATTTAATGTATCCGGTGGCAAGTCATTATTTGAATGACCCTATGCCAAAAGGAGCCAATTTATCCACTGAAGAAAAAGCAAGAGTATTGGGAGGTGAAGCAACAATGTGGACAGAACTCGTATCATCAACAACAATTGATTCCAGACTTTGGCCAAGAACAGCTGCAATTGCAGAACGACTTTGGTCAGCCGAAGATATAATCGATTTGGCCAGTATGCGTAAACGTCTCGATGTAGTTTCTTTCAGATTAGAAGAACTGGGATTAACACACATTCGTAATAAGGATGTTATTTTAAGAAATATCTCAAACAATCAGAATACAGATTTTGTTGAGGAATTTACAAATGTTTGCGAGCCTTTAAAAGGGTATAAACGAAACAAAGGAGGAACCGAATATCAAATGTACTCTCCGTTAACTCTTTTTGCTGATGCCTGTACACCGGATGCTAAAGATTCTTTGGCTTTTGACGATGCAGTAGCACAATATTTAGCAAGTAAGACTCCGGAGAATAAAGCAAAAGTAACAGCATTTTTCAACAAATGGATTGCTGTAAACAAAGGACTGGTAGAATTGAGTGCAAATGCACCTTTGATACAACACTTTTTACCTCTGTCTAAAAAATTGAATGATGCATCACAAGAACTATTACTTGTTTTAGATAACAAATCAACTTTAAAAGGAGATGATCTGAAAAATTTAATCGAGCAATGTAACAGTAAAGACCACGCTGATGTTGAGTTGTCAGTGTATGAAAGTCTTAAAAAATTAATTTAAAGATTTGTTTGAGTTAGTATTTAGTATGTTTTTTTACCATGATTATTTAGTAATTCGTTATCTCTGCCATATAGGTTTTTGGCAGAGATAATTATGGTAGACTTCACTAAATCTTTAACTCCTGACCAAAGAATAAGCATACAATTATAACCATATAAAGAAGTATTAACATTTAAAACCAAATAGTAAGTCGCATACCACAAACATGACAAAAAGTAAAGTATTTAGATTGATGAATCCCAAATTTATCTTCTGTGTTTAAACTAATTTTTTTTAAAATTAAATAAATATCAGTCACTACTATTCACTAATGATTATGGCTAGGATCAGTAATAGTAATATTTATTTTTAGAAGTAATGAATTAAAAATCCAGTGTGTCGTGATGTTATTTATTCGCGGTGTATTGAACCCCGGTTATCGTATTTATTTGCCGCATTTTGGCAGGTAAGGTATTGTAATTGGAATATTTATTATCTATTAACCAATATTTATTAACTATGAAACATTATTACAGATTACTCTTTATGTTACTGTTTCCCTTACTTGCGTCGGCCCAACCAGCCCACGGTAAAAAAGTAGTAGGGTATTATGCGCAATGGGCTATTTATGCCCGGGATTTCAACGTTCCCAAGATAGACGGGAGCAAGATAACCCATTTGAATTATTCTTTTTACGGGACAACTTTTGACCCTGCCCGTCCGGAGAATACAAAATTAAAATGTTTGGATACCTATGCTGATTATGAGCATACGGAAGGCGGAATTCCATGGGATGCTCCTGTAAAAGGGAATTTTTATGACTTGAAAAAGTTGAAAGAAAAGTATCCGCATTTAAAAATTTTAATCTCTGTTGGAGGATGGACTAAAGGTCAGGATCTTTCTCCAATTGCCGCAAGTCCGGTGGCAAGAGCTGCTTTAGCTGCAGATATGGCAAACTTCATTGTCACTTATCCGTTTATTGACGGATTTGATATTGACTGGGAGTATCCTCTTATGGGAGGAACAGACGGTACTGAAATCGTGAACGGAATCCCGGTTCCTCCACAAAAATACCACCCCGATGACAACAAAAACCTTGTACTTTTATTAAAAGCCATGCGTCAGGCAATGCCTAATAAACTGGTAACTATTGCGGCCGGAAACAATGTTCGAAATGTACCTAAACAATATTTAGGGCCAAACAACAGGGCAACGTATGGAATGACCGAAGATATTTCAACGTACTGTGATTACATTACTTACTTTGGATATGATTTTGGCGGAAACTGGTATGATAAAACATGTTATAATGCTCCTCTTTATGGAAGCGGAAACCCGAATGATCCATTATATGGTGCAACTCAGTCAGAATCACTTGATGAGTTAACGAACATCTATTTGAATGTAGTTGGTTTTCCTGCCAATAAATTAATCATGGGATTGCCTTTTTACGGCAAGAAATTTGACAACGTTGCCAATAACGGAACCAATCCAAACTTTCCTGGGTTATTTGTTGCTGCACCAAGATATAATGTTGCAGGCTGTACAAATCCGCAAAACCCAACAGGAACCTGGGATGGGCCAGCGGCTTGTGAGAAATCCGGCAGTATCGAAATTTGTGGCCTGGTTGGAAATCCGGTTACCAATTCACATGCTTTTTTAGATCCAAATACAATGCTAGTTACGCCAACGGCAGCTGCCGCAGGTTGGGTAAGGTATTTTGATAACACCACTAAAGTTCCGTATCTGTACAACAGTACTTTGAAACAGTTTATCAGTTATGAAGATAAACAATCAATGGATTTAAAAGTACAATACATCAAATCTAAAAATCTGGCCGGTGGTATGATTTGGGAATTATCTCAGGATACCAGAGGTTCTATCCCTAATTCACTTTTAACTCAGGTAGATACTTCGTTTAAAAGTATCGTAGAAGGAACCGTGAGTATTGGAGGTTCTGTGAAAAATGGAACAGCTTTGGTTACTAACGTTACCGTAGAGATTAGAAATGCAAGTAATGTAGTTTTAGAAAGTGTAGTGTCTCCGACAGGTAATTTTACATTTTATAATTTACCAAAGAATCAAAACTATACCCTTACAGCGATAAAGACTGCCTATACTTTTACACCGGTTAGCTTAACAAATGTTGCTGCTGATCAGACAGGAGTTGTGATTCAGGGGACACAGCCATTGTACACCGTAAGTGGATCTATTGTAGTTGGCACTAGCACTACACCAGTTTCAGGAGTTACAGTTACAGCAACTTCCGGTACGACTGTTTTAACTGCTGTTTCCGGTACTAATGGAACCTACAGTGTTACAGGTTTAACTGCTGGACTTAATTTTACAGTTTCAGCTGCTAAAACAGGCTTTCCTTATACACCAGCTGTGACAACTTACAATGCAATTGATAGCAATAAAACGTTAAATTTTGTTCAAGGGGCTCCGATTGTGTATTACACGGTTAGTGGTACAATTTTAAACGGAACTACACCGGCTGTGGGAGTTACGGTTACCGCAACATCAACAGGAGCGCCTGTTTCCACAACTTCTGGCGCAAATGGTACTTATTCGCTTAGTCTTCCTTCTGGTGTAGATTATACAATATCAGCCTCAGCTACAGGAAAAACTTATACGCCAGCTTCAACAGTTTATACCAATCTAATAGCTAACAAAACGTTGAATTTAACCGAGTATAACGTTGGAACCAATAAAATTAGCGGTACAGTTAAAAACGGTACAGTTCCGGTTGCAGGAGCTAAAGTAGAAATCGTTTTACCTTGGACTGACAATACACACGGATGGAAAAGCGTTTTGGCGACTACAGATGCACAAGGAAATTATAGCTTTGCCAATTCAGTTGTAGACGGATATACTACTGTTTCAAGTTTGAAATTGAATGCGTGGCAAAATAACGACGTTAATTATTTTCCAAATAATCTGACCAGTTTTGCTGTTCCAGCAACCCCTACGGTTTATAATTTCAATACTGCCGCTACCGCAAGAACATCCTCTTATGCAATGAGCGGAAAAGTGCTAAACGGAACTACTCCGGTATCAGGAGCTGTAGTTTCGGCAGTTTCAGGTACGACAGTTTTAACTGCTACAACAGATAGAAATGGAGCTTATTCTTTTGCAGGTTTAACTTCAGGATCAGATTATAAGGTATCTGTTGCTAAAACGAACTTAACATTTGCTCCGGTTTCAGCAGTTTCAACAACAGAGTCTGGGAACAAAACTCTTGACTTTACGCAAAATTTGGTAAGTGCTAATCTAATTAGTGGTACTGTTAAAAATGGTACAGCTCCGGTTGCAAATGCAAAAGTAGAACTTATTGTGCCTTGGACCGATAACACGCATCCATGGAAAAGCGTCTTGGCTACAACAGATGCTCAGGGGAACTTTAGCTATGACAACACAGTTACAGCGGGTTATGCGCAAGTTTTAAGTTTGAAATTAAATTCCTGGCAAAATGGTGAAGTAAGTTACTTCCCAAATAATCTGGCAAATTTTGCAATGCCAACGACACCAACAGTTTATAATTTCAATAGAAATGCGGTTACACCACCTCAGGTTACCATTACAGCGCCTTCTGCAGCAACGGTAGCTATTGCTCCTGGAACTGCGATACAGCTAAAAGCAACTGCAAGTGTAGACGCCAGCTTAACTATTTCGTCAGTGGTGTTCAACATCAACGGACAAAATATTACAGCAGCACTTTCAGGAACAGAATACGTAGCAAACTGGACACCGGTTTTAGCAGATTTCAATAAAAATTATACATTAAAAGCAACCGTAACTGCATCAAGCGGTGCGACTGCAGAAAATACAAAAGCGTTTGCTTTACAATGTTCAGGGACAAATTGTCCTAATTCATTGCCTGTAATTACTTGGATTTCACCATCGAACACTACAATAAATCAACCTTCTTTGCAGGTTGTGCCAATTTCGGTTACAGCTGTTGATAGTGACGGATCGGTTTCAGGTGTTACGATTACAATCAATGGAGGAACCTTCAACATGACGGCAGGTACTAATAATACCTATACGTATAATTTTACACCAGCTGCTTATCAGGATTATCCGATTGTAATTAAAGCAACCGATGATAAAGCTGCTGTAACTACCTTAAACAATGCCATTAAAATTGTTAAGGAAGATACTACTAGATGGCGTCCGCTTCCAGGAAAAATTGTTTTAGGATATGCACATTCCTGGGAAAATGCTGGAGCTCCATTTTTATATTTCTCTCAAATGGTGGGAAGCAAATTTAATGTAGTGGATTATGCTTTCGTAGAAACGGTTAACCGTGATGGTTATACTCCGGTATTAACTACAAATGATGCGAGATATTTGACCAATGGTGTTTTTGATAAGCAATTGTTGAAAAACGATATAAAATCTTTAAGAAATAGCGGGGTTCCTGTTATTGTATCTATCGGAGGTCAAAATGGTCATGTTGTTTTAGAGAACGTAACTCAAAAGAATATTTTTGTTAATGGTCTGAAAGCAATTATTGACGAGTACCAATTTGACGGAGTTGATATCGATTTTGAAGGCGGATCGATGAATTTTAACGCAGGAGGTTTAAGAGATATTTCTTATGCGGGTATTTCTGCTTATCCAAGATTGAAAAACGTAGTAGATGCTTTTAAAGAATTAAAAGCTTTCTATGGCCCTGGATTTTTATTAACTGCCGCTCCGGAAACACAATATGTGCAAGGAGGATATTCTACCTACAATGATACTTTTGGTTCCTTCCTGCCAGTTATTCACAACTTGCGTAATGAATTAGATTTGTTAGCTGTACAATTGTATAATACAGGAGGAGAGAACGGATTAGACGGTCAGTATTATGGTTCATCTAAGAGAGGAAACATGGTAACAGCTCTAACTGATATGCTGATAAAAGGGTACAACATTGGTACAACAGGAATGCGTTTTGATGGTTTACCGCCTTCAAAAATCCTTATTGCATTACCAGCTTGTCCAAGTGCAGCGGGAAGTGGTTTTATAACACCGGCAGAAGGAGTTAGTGCGATGCATTATTTAAGAACCGGAACCACTTTTTCAGGAAGAACATACACTATGCAGCCAGGCGGACCATATCCTGCTTTAAGAGGTTTTATGACTTGGTCTGTTAACTGGGATTTTTCTTCTTGTGGTAATTCATCTGAATTGTCTAAAGCGTATGCCGCTTATTTTGCAGGACAGACTGCCGCAAGAGCGTTGCCTGAAGGAATCGAAACGAAAAGTACGACTATCGCTTACTTTAAAAACGATGCTTTACTAGTGACAACTGACTCTGGAGATATTGCTCAGGTAGAAGTTTTCAATACTATTGGACAACCATTGGTGAGTCATAGAAATGTTCATCAAAACAAAGAAGTGGTGCTTCATAATTACAGCTTTACCACTAAGCAATTATTTTTAGTTGTGGTGACGGACAAAGCAGGAAATAAAAAATCATTCAAAGTAATGAACTTTTTGAACTAAAAGGACAGTATGGAAGAATGAAAAATACAGAAATAAAAAGTTGGAATGGTTAAAATTGAGTTTGGTTATTTATTTTTTAATCTAATTTTTATTTCGAATAAATGCTGCAAATTGAGGTGATTTGTTATTTGGTTTTCACCTGAAGGAAGCGCATTATAAACCCGACAATTGTATTGTCGGGTTTTTTTTTGTTTAAAATGATTTAATCTTCATGTTGAGGTAAAGGACACGGATAAAACGGATTTGCTATCGGAAAGACGCAGATAAAAACGGATTTTAAAAATCAGTGTAAATCCGCGTTTTCGTGAAACGAATCTGTTTCATCCGCGTCATAACCTTAAAAAATAACTTTGCGAACCTTGCGAAAACCTTGCGACTTTGCGGTTAGAAAAAAACTTTCACTACTTTTGATATCAAGTACAATTATCTCAGATTCCATGGTTTTGCATCTTCTCTTGCAGATAAAAACTGGATTTTAAAAATCAGTGTAAATCCGCGTTTTCGTGAAACGAATCTGTCTCATCCGCGTCACAACCTTTTAAAAAAACTTTGCGAACCTTGCGAAAACCTTGCGTCATTGCGGTTAAAAAAAAACTTTCACTACTTTTGAGATCAAATACAATTATCTTAGATTCCATGCAGAAATTTGTCAGCTTTATTATAATTTTTCTCTTTTTCGCCATAAGTACCGCACAGAATAGATTCGGAGCCCCGGAAGTTGATCCTGTTCAAATTCAAAAAACCTACACAGACTGGTCCGATTATCAGAGCAAAAAAATCATGCTTTCCAGAGATTTTATTGCTCTGGATTCTTCAAAAGAAATTTCAAAAGAGACTTTCTTAGATCAGTTGGCAAATGGAAATTTCATCCCAATTCGATTAGAATCAGAACCCGAAATGTATGTTTATAAATTATTCGAAATTCAGCCCGGGACTGATAGCAGTATAAAGGCAACGATGAACCAGATTGGTTTTGACGCTCTTAAGAATTACAAAATGGAAGGAACCATTTTTCCTAAATTCTCATTTAAAGATCTGGATGGAAATTTGGTTAGCAATGAATCGATGAAAGGAAAGATAGTGGTCATCAAATGCTGGTACATTCATTGCACACCCTGTATCAGAGAATTTCCGCAAGTCAACAAATTAGCTGCGGAATACAAAGACCGAAAAGACATTCTGTTTATAAGCCTTGCAGAAGATGCTGCAGCGCAGTTAAAAACATTTCTGGCAAGAAAACCATTGTCATATTCCGTTATTCCCGATATGAAAGTATACATGAATGAAGCCTTGCAGTTAAATTCATTTCCAACGCATTTTATTTTAAACAAAGAAGGAATGATTGCTAAAGTCCTGCCTAATTTTGAAAGTTTAGAAGTCGCTTTGGCGAAAGAAAGCAGACAGTAAAATGTAAGCAGTAAAATGTGAAATGTAATCTGTAAAATATAAGCTGTAAACGGTGAACTGTAGGTTAGATAACATCTTACATTTTACAGATTACATTTCACTATTGTCCCCTTTGCAACTCTGAACCTTTTTTCATACTTTTGCACCAAATTAATTAAAAAGACATTCATGTTAACAGTCAATAATTTATCAGTTCAGTTTGGCAAACGAATTTTGTTCGACGAAGTAAATACTACTTTCACTCATGGGAATATTTATGGAGTTATTGGAGCCAATGGTGCTGGAAAATCTACTTTTCTAAAAATCTTAGCAGGAGATATTGATCCTACATCAGGACATATTCATTTAGAACCGGGAAAACGTATGTCGGTTTTGAACCAAAATCACAACATGTTCGATGAGCATACGGTTTTGGAAACTGTTTTGATGGGAAATAAAGTTTTGTATGCTGTTAAGAAAGAAATGGATGAACTTTATGCCGACTACAACGATAAAAACGCAGACAGAATTGGAGAACTTCAGGTTCAGTTTGAAGAAATGAACGGTTGGAATGCCGACTCTGATGCTGCGGCCATGTTGTCTAACTTAGGAATCACAGAGGCAGATCATTATACTCTGATGGGTGATTTGGAAGGAAAAATTAAAGTACGTGTGCTTTTGGCGCAGGCACTTTTTGGAAATCCCGATTTGCTTATCATGGATGAGCCTACCAACGACCTGGACTTTGAAACCATTGCGTGGTTAGAGAATTTCCTTGCGAATTATGAAAATACTGTAATTGTAGTGTCTCACGACCGTCACTTTTTAGATGCGGTTTGTACACATATTTCTGATATTGATTTTGGAAAAATAAACCACTACTCAGGAAACTATACGTTCTGGTACGAGTCCAGCCAATTAGCGGCAAAACAACGTGCACAGCAGAACAAAAAAGCAGAAGAGAAGAAACAGGAACTTGAAGAATTTATTCGTCGTTTTAGTGCAAACGTTGCGAAATCGAAACAAGCTACTTCTCGTAAAAAAATGATTTCGAAATTGAATATTTCTGAAATTAAACCTTCAAGCCGTCGTTATCCTGCGATTATTTTTGATCAGGATCGTGAAGCCGGAGATCAGATTTTGAATGTTGAAGGTCTGGCAGCTTCTATCGATGGCGATCTTTTGTTTAAAGATGTTGATTTGAATATGGCAAAAGGCGATAAAATCGTTCTTTTTTCTAAAGATTCACGTGCTACAACAGCATTCTACCAAATTTTGAACAACGAACAAAAGGCAGATGCCGGAACTTTTGATTGGGGAATTACAACCAATCAGGCTTATTTACCGGCTGAGAATCATTCTTTCTTTGAAAATGATCTGACTTTGGTAGATTGGTTACGCCAGTACGCCAAAACAGAAGAAGAGCGTGATGAGGTTTTTATTAGAGGATTCTTAGGGAAAATGATTTTCTCCGGAGAAGAGGCGTTAAAAACAAGCCGCGTATTATCAGGAGGAGAAAAAGTACGTTGTATGCTATCCAGAATGATGATGGAGAGAGCCAATATCTTAATGCTTGATGAGCCAACCAATCACTTAGATCTGGAGTCCATTACAGCTTTTAATAACTCATTGAAAAATTTTAAAGGTTCCGTAATTTTCACCACACATGACCACGAGTTTGCACAAACTGTTGGTAACAGAGTAGTGGAGTTAACACCAAACGGAGTCATAGACCGTTACATGACATTTGACGAATACCTGGACGATGAAAAAATTCAGGAATTAAGAAAAAAAATGTACAACCTGTAATTTTATAATTTATAATAAGAGAAATCCCGTTCGCTAGCTGAACGGGATTTTTTTTGATTTATTTTTTGCCAAACAGTTTAGCGAAAATGAAGATAATTATCGCAATAATAAAAATAACGATAAAGATACCAAAGCCCATTCCGGCTTTAAAAATGTCTCCGATAACTTCGCAGCTCGTAAATAAAAATAATAGTACAAATACCATTAACAAACGTTTGATTTTATTTTGCATGACTTTGATGTTTTAAGAACTTGCTGTTCTGATTCGTATAACTTAAAATTAGGCCAAAAAACAAGAAAGATCTTATATGATTTAATTAAAAAGTTCTATGATTTAGATTAAAATCAACTAGGTGCAAAAGGTTAAACAACTTTACAATAAAGAGAAGTAAAGATAAGGGAAAGGTAATGTTCTCTTAAAAGCTATTACGTTTTCGAACAATACTTTTGTTCGATCTAAACAAAAAACGTATGAAAAAACTTTACTTATTATTTATGCTTCTGGGGCTAAGTTATGCTTCAAAAGCGCAAAAATTATTTCCTTATCTGCAAAACGCGACACCAACATCTATTTACGTTAACTGGAAAACGGACAGTAATCCGGAATCTATCGTAGAGTACGGAACAACAGCATCGAGTCTAAATGTTACTGTTACCGGTAATACAAATGTTTTTACAGATTCAGGTTATCCGGGTAATTATTTCTACCATAGTGCAAAGCTGACGAACCTTTCGCCTAACACGAAATATTTCTACAGAATAAAAACCGGAGCAGATGTGTCTTCGGTTTATTCTTTTAAAACATTGCCCAATCCGGGACAAGCAGCAACAGTTAATGGACACATTCGGTTTTTGATTATGGGGGATAATCAACTGAAAGCTGTTCCGCGTTATGATTCTTTAGTGTCAGCGGCCAAAAGAAAAATAAAACAGAAATGGGGAAAAGACGCATCTCCGGATGATAATATCTCTATGACTTTTATGGTGGGAGATCAGGTTGATGTGGGAACTTTAGATCACTACGAAAATGTGCATTTTAAAAAGAACAGAGGTTTATCAGGTAATGTACCTATTCAGACCACAGTAGGAAACCATGAAACCTACGGGACACTTGGGATGAACTCCTATTATGATCATTTTTATATAAGCGAGCTTTCGTATAAAGGCATTTCGTCAGGAACAGAGAATTATTATGCACAGCAGGCTGGTAATGTTTTGTTTATCAGTTTAAGTTCAGAACATACAGGGGCAGAACAGCTAAGCTGGTTGCAAAAAGTTCTTACCGCTGCAAATGCGGATAATACTGTAGAATGGATTTTCTCTTTAAGCCACAGACCTTATCAGGCAGAGCAATATGTAGGTGATATTTCGACTTGGGTTCGTAATACAGCCGTGCCGTTATTGGTAACTTCTCCAAAATATTCGATGCATATTGGGGCGCACCATCATTTGTATCATCGTGGACAATTGAAAAATACACCTACCTATAATATTATTTCGGGAGGTACGGCCTGGGATCAATATTGGGGATCTTCTACAGAGCAGGATTTTGATGATGTACAGAAAACCATTTGTAACTGGATTTACCAAATTGTAGATATTGACGTGACAAACGGAAAAATGGACATTGAAAGTTATTCTATTGGAAGTGTTGATAAATGGAAGAACAACCAGTTAATGGATGAATTTCATCGATATAAAAACAAAGCGGCACCTGCCAAGCCTTCGATTACGAATACTTTTACTGCGACAAATACATTGCCGCTAACCGTTTCCGGATCGACTTATACGACAACTACAGATGAGAAGTTGAATACCAGTCAGTTTTTGATTTCTCAAACACCAACATTCGATATTGTAAAGAAAGAAGTATATCGAGATTTCGAAAATTTATACGGAAAATATGGCACTAAGAAAGATTCGACTGTAAACATCAATCTGGGTGTAGATATTACTAAAATGGATTTGGCTTCTAATTCACTTCCAAATGGCAAATACTATGTGAAGTTAAGATACAGAGACCGTAATCTTGAATGGTCGCCATGGAGCGATGTTCAGACTTTTACGATTACAGGAAGTAACAATGTAAATACGGCAATAGTTACAGATGCTCTGACCTATTCGTTGAACACACCTATAAAAGTTGATTTTACTGATGCTCCGGCCAGTACTTCAACGTGGATTGGTTTATACAAAGAAGGGCAGACTCCTGGAGGTTCTTCACCATCGCAAACCTGGAAATATACGGACGGAAGTGCCAGCGGATTTATCACTTTTTCTAGCGGGCTGGCTACTAAAGGACGTTATTATGCTGCAATATTTTCAAATGGAGGGTACACAGAAATTGCGCCACGAAAATACTTTTATGTAGGGCCGGTACCGACCTTAACGACTGATAAAACCGAGTATTCTGTTGGAACTCCCATCCTTATTAATTATACAAATGGTCCGCAACTGGCAAAAGACTGGATTGGTATTTACAGAATGGGGGTTAATCCCGGATCCGGAGTTACAGCAACAAGCTGGCAATATGTTACAACAGCTGCAGATGCTAAATCTTTTACAGGACTGCCAAAAGGCTACTATTATGCCGAGTATTATTTACAGGACGGATTTAATCCGATTGGAAACAAAGTATTTTTTAAAGTAGGAGCAGTTGTTACCGAATTATGGATCAATAAACCGGTTTATGATTTGGGCGAGCAGATTACCGCTTCGTGGACAGACGCTCCGGGAATTGTAAAAGACTGGTTGGGAATTTATCATGATGGAGATAATCCGAATGAAAAACCTCTGGTGAGTTATACCTATTTCGAAGGACTTTCTGAAGGAACAAAAAATATTGCTGCTACAGAATTGCCAACAGAAAAAGGGAAATACTTTTTGGTAATGTTTACTAACGATTCTTATAATGAAGTTTCAAACAGAGTTTCTTTTGAAGTAATCGATCCACATCTGAACAACGATGAATTTAAAATCGATAATGGTTTGAGAGTGTATCCAAATCCAACAAAGAATGATACGGAAACCTTTATTCAATCTGAATATCCTATTGATGAAATAGAAATTTACAGCATGGAAGGGAAACTATTATATGCTACAAAAAATGTAAACAATAATAAGTTTTCTCTAATCAATCAGGATTTACCGAAAGGAGTTTATATTCTAAAAATACATTCCCGTAAATTGTTTACGGCTAAACTAATTGTGAAGTAGTTTTTTTTTTTTTTGAAACCCCATTTGCATCCGTAAGTGGGGTTTCGTTTTTTAGGTCATGACAGTTCGTGTACGGGAACTGTCTTTTTCATGGATTCTTTTATGGTGTCTATTTGGTTCAGATGTCGCAGGATATGATGAATAAAAAACTGAAAAGTATCTCCCAGTTTTAATTTTAGTAAACGGGATAAAGAAGTGGGGATTTTTATACGATTTAAACTCACCTTTTTGGATTGTTCCAGTAGTGTTAATAATTCAAATTGTTGATTGATGAATTTGTCAATTACACTTTTGTCAAGCTCAGAGTTTAATGGATTTTTGTCTTTAAAGGTTTTCATTTTGTTCAGCTTTTCTTTCGGAAGCATACTTTTGGCAAAATAACCTCCTAAAAATCCGCTATTAAAATGGGTTTCAGAAGAGGTTTTCGAATTCTTTATTTTGTTTTTTATCTCAGGTAGATAATAATCACCATACAAGTTCAAATGCTCCATGCATTCCAGAATATTCCAGGAAGCAGGATTTTCTCTCCAGGTCAAAGTTTGTATAGTATCATTCTTAAGTTTTTTAGCCTGATTGATACTATCTCTCGTTTGATTGATTAGTAACTGTATGAGTTTTTCTGATTGCATAGGTTTAATTTTTGAAGCAAAGTTTCAAAAAGTTTTTCCGGAAATGATTGATCGAAATCAAGACTTTTTTAATCTTGATAAAGTCTCAGGTGTCATTCTTAGATAGTTGGCAATATGTTTGTTTGGGACTTCCTGAAAAAGCTGCGGACTTCTCCTTAAGACTCTTCGGTATCTTTCTTTTGGAGAATTGGTTAAAATATCAATTTCGCGTTCCATTTGCTGCACTACTAAGTTTTCTAAAATAGTAATCCATAGGTTTTTATTGGTTTCAATTTTTAAAAACTGATCTATTTGCTTCTTCGTTATAATCCTTACAACTGTTTTTTTAATCGCCTGAATACACAAATCAGAAGGCCTTCCGGTTAAGAAAGAATCCAGTGACACAATTAAATTTTGTTGGTAACCAAATCGAATGATTTGTTCTTCATCGTCATCATCCAGTACAAAAAGGCGCAGACTGCCGCTTTCTACAAAGTAAATAGTATCGTCCATACTGCCTTTTACTTTAAGAAATTCATTCCTGTTTATGGTTATTGTTTTTTCAGAAAGTGCAATGATTTCTTTCATTTTTTTTAGCAATTAGTATCGTATGAATTTCAATATTTTCGGATTTTGGATATTTAACTTCAAATGATTTAATGATTTTGAAATTATGTATAGAAAGCTGTTTTTCTATGTTCTTTAAATTATGATAATAGAAATATGTTCGGTCGCCGGTACTTCCCGAAATGAAACCTGATTCAGTGGAATGCCCTTCAACAAAACTAAGATAAAAAATACCACCAGGACAGAGTATTTTTTCAATGCTGTTGATTAGTTTGGAACAATCTTCTTCGGACAAATAGGGCAGACAAAAACCACAAATAATGGCATCAAATTGTTGATTTACTTTGTTGAGGTCTCGCGTATCCATTACTTCAAACTGGGCAGAAGGATTGTTCTTTTGTGCTAATTCAATCATTTTGGGAGCAATGTCAATTCCTCTAATTTTTAAATTAGGTTTCTTTGATAATAAATATTTTGTGATGTTTCCCGGACCACAGCCAATTTCAAAGATCTGAAGCTGTTCGTTTTTCAAAGCATCACAAAAAAAGTCGTAAGTTTCATTATACAGCTTTAAATCCATGAACTTATCTTGATAAATAGTTGCAATTTTATCCCAGGTTTCGAAAGTTTCTTTGTATTGATCCATAGCTTTAATCTTGTGTTTGGTCTGTAAGCAAGAAGAATAGGTAAGTGTTGTACTGCTAAAATATAATTTTAAATTTAGAGACGGAAATAGTTTTTTTGATGTAGACTTTTAGTCCGGTCTCTAACTTCAAAGATGTTTTTTGACAGTTTATGGCCGACTCAAAATGATTGGGCAATGGTTCCGGTAAAATTTAGTTAGCGGGTTATTTTTCGCATAAGGGCTTCAAATGGACCGTTCTGAAAGTGTCTTGCCCAAAGTTTACTAAAGTAGTAACTGAGTATAAAGTATGCAATTGAAAACAGTAAAATATAAATTGGTTCTGTTGCTTTCTGATCTGCGGAATATTGGACCAGATCATTACCTGTTAGTGCAGAAAATAAAATTAAACCAATGGTAAGATGTGAAATATAATGCGTAAGTGTCATTTGACCCGTTGGTGCAAAATTTTGTACATATTGGTTATTTCCGTTTTTTTCTCCTATAAACATAAAGAAGGCAATCAGCATCAGAGCAAATCCGGAGGTGCTTAGCATAAAAGGAAGGTACGGAGGGAGATAATCGGCATTGATAAATAAATGTAAATTCTCTGAAAGTACAAATTGGCCGGACAATAATTGAAGTAATGCTATCGAGATATATAATAGAAAACCAATAATAAACATCTTCTGCTGAATCTTTTTACTGTTCCAGTTTAGTCTTCCGAGATACATTCCTAAAAGAAAATAAGCAATCCAGGGGAATACAGCATTCCAGCCGTTGTAAAAAGTATTTCTGACAAACCCGTTCAGGGTATAAAAATCTTTGTATTGAAAAGTGGCAATGTTCCAGCCCGTTTCATAGGGAACAATAAAAATTAAAAGGTGAAAACCAAAGATCGCCACAGCCGCCAGAAACAGAAAAACCCTTTTGTCTAAAAAGATTAAAAAAGCAATTATGAACATATAGCAACCGTAAAAATGTAAAATATCGGCAGGCCAGATCAGGTTAAGCAAAAGTCCGATGACAAATAAAAAACCAGCCCGTTTGAGGATGGTATTTCTCAGCTTGTTTTTCTCGGCAGGAGTATATTCAACTCTGTTGGTCATAAGCGCAATCCCCATTCCGGCCAGTATCACAAAAACAGAGCTTGAGTTGCCGCTAAAGAGAGACATAAATTGTGCAACAGTACTTTGGTCGTTATGGGAGCCAAAAAACATATTGAAATTAACGATAAACATTCCGAAGATGGCATATGCTCTTGCCAGGTCAAATCCTATAATTCTTTGTTTCATTTTTTTATGTTTTATGAAACAAATGTCGAAATGAAAAATCGCGGGGAATTTGACTTAAGTCAAATAATACATTTAAATTTTGGACCGGATCCTGCTTAGAGTTTCCAAAGATATTCCAAGATAAGAAGCGATATGTGTAAGCTGGATGTTTTTAATAATATGCGAATGCTCTTTAATTAATTTAAGATAGCGGGTCGTAGCGTCCAGTGTGCGAAACTGAAACAAGCGATCCTCCAGCCAAATTGCATAATATTCGGTGAGCATCAAATCTAATTCTGTCAATTTGGGGAATTGCTTTTTTGCATTCTGAAAGCCTTTAAAGTCAGTTTGCGAAACGGTGATGTCTGTGACGGCCTGAATGAATTCTTTACTTGTCGTTTGCAGGCAATAACTATTAAAAGATACCGCGATATCCTCTTTAAAGTATAATTCTGTCGTGATTTCTTTTCCATCATCGAGGTAGTACTTTCTAACAATCCCTTCTTCTATAAAATAGCTTTTACTGCAAATTTCATCTTGCCGTAATAAAAACTCCCCTTTTTTTAAAGTCCTGGTAGTGGAGATGTTATTTAAAGCGGCTAAGGTTTCCTGATCAAGGCTGTTTATAAAAGTATCTATTTTGGTGAGATAGGAATTCATTTTTTCGGTATGTATTCGGTTTTTAAAAGTAATCATAGCCAGGATGATTATTTTTCTCCTAATCTTATGTGTTTTGGTTGGTCAAATATAATAAAATAGCAAAAAGGATCTGATTAAGTTAAGAGATGTTGATGACGTTGTACGAAAGGTTCTTTGACTTGTATAGTTTCATAAGCGACAAATTGAAATTCGGTGTTATCTATGGAATTTAAAGAGAATGCTTTGTGCTATTACAACGTTAAAAATTTATTCAAATATTTGTATTTAGAAAGAGACTACAAATAAATTCTGATTTTGTATATTTGCCCAACCAAACATTATACTTAATTATGAGCCAAAAAGTATTACTTAATTCAAAAGAAGTTACTATCATACTCCATCGTTTGGCTTGTCAGTTAATCGAAAAACATCTTGATTTTTCAGATACTATTTTAATCGGAATTCAGCCAAGAGGTGTTTTTTTAGCCGAACGTTTGAAACAAATATTAGAAAGCGAGTACAAAACGCCCGAAATTTCTCTGGGTTATTTAGATATCACCTTTTTTAGAGACGATTTCCGTCGCACCGAAAAACCGCTTGAAGCGAATAAAACCCAAATCAATTTTATAGTCGAAAATAAAAAAGTCATTTTTATTGATGACGTTTTGTTTACCGGACGAAGCATTCGTTCCGCGTTAACTGCTATTCAGTCTTTTGGAAGACCTTCAGAAATTGAATTGTTAGTTTTAATTGACCGACGTTTTAGCCGCAATTTACCTATTCAGCCCGATTATCGTGGTCGTCAGGTAGATGCTATTAATGACGAAAAAGTTAAGGTAAGCTGGAAAGAAAATGAAGGTGAAGATGTGGTCTATTTGATAACAAATTAACGATTAAATAAAAAAAGGATGACAGAGAATGAAGCTTTTATTTATGAATCAATTTTTAACCAAGTTAGAATGGGATTTCTGTCTCTTGATGAGATTCAGGAAAACATTCTGGAAGAAATTGAAGACAACGAATTTGAGGATGAAATCTCTGAAGAGTGGGCTTTTGATAAAATAAGAGAAGAAAACCAAAAATTACTTTCAGAAAGTAAACAATGGAAAAGTCCAACAGATACGGAAAGATTAATAAAAGCGTTTGATGAATTAGCCGACAGAAATATTATTGCACTTCATAATGCGGGGTATACCACATCGGATGGGGAGTATGAAGTTGTTGAGGTAGAAAGAGCGTTGCGTGAAAACGAAGTAGAATCTGATGGATATTGTTTTTATCACGAACAAGATTTAGCAAGAGGTGTAGCTATAGAAGATTCAAGTTTGTTTATCGCTTTCCAGAAAGTAGATAATGGTGATGATGCGACAACAATAGAAGTAGGTAAAATAGTTGCCGAGGTTCTAAGAGATAACGGCTTCACTCTGAATTGGAATGAATCTGCAAGAACAAAAATAGAAATTCCAGGTTTCAAATGGCAGCATCTTTTTGATGAAGAAGGTAGAGATTTGCAGGATTACAGCGAAGTTGTAGAAAGAATGATTCAATAAAGGAGTTGTTCTTTGTAGCAGTATTGAAAAACTGAGCATGCCAGGAATTCATGAATTTGACAAATAAATATTAAAGAAATAAAAATGAAAGAATTAAGCGTAGATCATTTATTGGGAATTAAATATATCAATGAAAATGATATTAACCTGATTTTTGAAACGGCCGATCATTTTAAAGAAGTCATTAACAGACCTATTAAAAAAGTTCCTTCATTACGAGATATTACCATTGCCAATATTTTCTTTGAGAACAGTACGAGAACTAAACTTTCCTTTGAATTGGCACAAAAAAGATTATCGGCTGATGTGATTAGTTTTTCGGCAGCCCAGTCTTCGGTTAAAAAAGGGGAGACCCTGATTGATACTGTAAATAATATCCTTTCAATGAAAGTTGATATGGTTGTAATGCGCCACTCCAATCCCGGAGCGGCTTATTTTTTATCCAAAAATGTCAAAGCCAGTATCGTGAATGCCGGAGACGGAGCACACGAACACCCAACTCAGGCTTTATTAGACAGTTATTCGATTAGAGAAAAATTAGGCGATGTGGCCGGAAAAAAAGTGGTCATTGTAGGAGATATTCTGCATTCGAGAGTAGCTTTGTCTAACATATATGCTTTGAAGATGCAGGGAGCTGAGGTAAAAGTATGCGGGCCAAAAACACTGATTCCGAGATATATTGAATCACTTGGTGTCACAGTTGAACCCAATTTGCGTAAAGCTTTAGAGTGGTGTGATGTTGCTAATATGCTTCGTGTTCAAAACGAACGTATGGATGTGAACTTTTTTCCATCGACACGTGAGTATGCACAGCAATACGGAGTAGATAAACCGTTACTGGATTCTCTTGGGAAAGAAATCGTAATCATGCACCCGGGACCAATTAACAGAGGAGTAGAGATTACTTCTGAAGTGGCTGACTCCGATCATTCTGTTATTTTGAATCAGGTCGAAAACGGAGTAGCGATCAGAATGGCGGTGATTTATTTGCTCGCATCTAAGATTCAACAGTAATGATATAGTCTTCAGTCGCGGTTTTCAGTCTCAGTCTTGACTGAAAACTGAGAACTGGGAATAAGAACTGAAAACTAAAAAAACTTCGTACCTTAGCTTTTCAAATCAGAAGTGTATATAGTAAAAAAATGAAAGTAGATCAAAAAGGACATACCGTTACAATTAAAGATACCCAGGGAGATTTTAATGCTTTTTTGGAAAGGGTAACGCAACAGTTTAAAACCTTTGAAAAACAAAATATTATAATCGATTTATCAGCAGATAGTGATGTGTCGGAAAAAGAGGTGAAACTTTTTTTACCCCTTGCCAAGCAGCAGAAAAAAGCCAAAAAATCATTTGTAATAGTAGTTTCAGATCTTGACTTTAATGCCATTTCAGATAAATTAGTCGTTGTTCCGTCACTTTTGGAAGCGCATGATATTATCGAAATGGAGGAAATCGAAAGAGACCTTGGATTTTAAAATAAGTTTAATTGTTTATTCGGTTAACGGTTTAATCGATTTAAATTAGTTTTAGCCGATTAAACGATTTATCAAATAAACGAATAAACAGTAAAATTGAAATTAACCATACTTGGCTGTTATGCCGCTACTCCCAGAACAATTACGAACCCTACTTCGCAGGTTTTAGAAATAAGAAATCGTTTATTTTTAATTGATTGTGGTGAGGGAACACAGGTGCAGCTTAGAAAGAATAAGATTAAATTCTCCAAAATAAATCACATCTTTATCTCGCATCTTCACGGAGATCACCTTTATGGATTAATTGGAACTATTTCTACTTTTTCTCTTTTAGGAAGAACGACCGATTTACATATTTACGGACCGAAAGGGATTAAAGAACTTATTCTGCTTCAATTAAAATTGACGGAATCCTGGACGACCTATAAATTGTTTTTCCATGAATTAGAGTCAAAAGAAAGCGAAGTTATTTTTGAAGACAATAAGGTGATTGTAAAAACGATTCCGTTGAAGCATCGCGTGTATACAAACGGATTTTTGTTTCAGGAAAAACCCGGTGATCGAAAATTAAATGTAGAAGCGGTTCAGCAGTACAATATTCATACAGCCTATTTTCAAAAAATAAAAGGTGGTGGTGACGTTACACTTGACGATGGAACCGTAATAAAGAACAAAGAATTATCCTTTGATCCTATTCCGTCAATGAGTTATGCGTTTTGTTCCGATACCGTGTATCATGAAGACGTACTTCCTATAATTAAGGATGTTGATGTTTTGTATCACGAATCTACCTTTTTGGAATCAGAAGCCGCTTTGGCACTGAAAACGTTACATTCAACTGCAAAAGAAGCTGCAACAATTGCGCTTAAAGCAAATGCAAAGAAGTTAATTCTGGGGCATTATTCAACACGTTATGATGGTATCGAACGTTTTAAAGAAGAAGCCGAAACCGTTTTTCCAAACACACTTTTAGGAGATGACGGGAGGAGTTTTGAGTTTTAAAATGTGAAATGTGAGTTGTACGGATGAGTTATAAATGACAAAATGGTGATTTGTTTATTTGTAAGAATTCGTAATCAAAAAATCTACAATCTACAATCTAAAATCAATAATCATGAACGATTTAAGCAATTATAGAAAATCTTACGAAAAGAGTGAATTATTGGAAACCAATATTCCCGAAGACCCAATCAATTTGTTCAACCGATGGTTTCATGAGGTAGAAGATTTTGGTGGAAACGGAGAAGTTAATGCCATGACAGTTTCGACAATTGGATTGGATGGTTTCCCGAAATCCAGAGTGGTTTTATTAAAGAAATTTTCAGAGGAAGGTTTTATTTTTTATACTAATTATGATTCGGAAAAAGGGAAGGCGATAGCTGCAAATCCGCATGTTTGTTTGTCTTTTTTCTGGGAGGAGATGGAACGCCAGGTAATCATAAAAGGAATCGCTGTAAAAACATCAGAGAACATATCAGATGGTTATTTTGATTCTCGTCCTGATGGAAGTAAATTGGGTGCGATGGTTTCGAAGCAAAGCGAAGTGATTCCGTCCCGAACTTTTTTGGAAGAAAATTTGAAAAAACTGGAAAAAGAGTTCGAAGGAAAACACATTCCAAGACCTGAAAATTGGGGTGGTTTTTTAGTAACTCCTTTAGAGGTAGAATTTTGGCAGGGGAGACCCAATAGATTGCATGACAGAATTCGTTACCAAAGCCAATCTGACTTTTCATGGAAGATTGAAAGATTATCCTCTTAGCTTGTAGGATTATTACATTTGATTGTGAAATTATTGCGTATTTTATCGATATTATTTGTAGTTTAACGATAAATTGAATAAGTTTGAGAAAGAAACAAGTCAATTTATTTTAATAAATATTTAAAGGATTTGCCCCAACATCTACTTTAAAAATTAAACTACTATGTCATTATGAAAAAGATGATGCGTAACATGAGGTTCGTTGCAATAGTTGCCCTACTTGTTGCAATGAGCTCCTGTTCAGCGGACAGCGCAGAGGGTAGCGAAAGCCCTGCTACAGCCGAGGCTGTCGTTGCTAACTACAATTACAATGATTCTGAAATCGAATCGATGAAACTTATCAATGATTATCGGGTAAGTATTGGTTTGAATACTCTGAAAGGAATCAATCACGTTTCATTTAAGTGCGAAGAACACAACAAATACATGATCGCAAACAATGTGGTTGATCATAATGATTTTACTTCACGTTCGAATAATATCATGAGTGTTTTAGGTGCTAAAAAAGTAGGCGAAAATGTTGCTTACAATTATAAAACTTCTGAGGCTGCTTTAAGAGCCTGGCTCGATAGCCCCGGACACAAGGCAAATATTGAAGGAGATTATACTCATTTTGGTTTGTCAGTTTCGATTGACCCTAAAAGCGGAAAGAAATACTATACTAACATCTTTGTGAAGATGTAGAGAAAATATTGAACTGGTTTAGTTTTTATTGATCGTTGTAATTCAGAGAATTGCAACGATTTTTTTTTGGCTATGTATGAAATTAGTCCTTAAGGTGTACTGATGTAAAAGTGGGTTAGTTGTTCTCAAAGAGTCTAAACAAAGCATAAGGTTAAACGCTATGAGTGACGAAAACTAGGGTTTGTGTAAAGCCTAATCCCAAATAAATAAAGAAGACGAATCATACAGGTTCGTTTCACGAGAACGGAATTTTAAAAGAGTTATTTACAAGTTTTAAAAAAAAAAATCCAAATTCCAATCAGTGTTTAATCTGTTTTTGGAATTTGGAATTTTAGAGTTTAAAATATTACGTTTTTTTAGAATTTTTGAATTTGGTTTTTTACAAGGCTGTGATAATAAATTCGCTTCTTCTGTTCATTTGATGTTGTTCTTCTGTACACGGTACACCATCGGAACAGCCATTTACCAGTTGGGTTTCTCCATATCCTTTTCCGGTGAGTCTGTTTTTAGCGATTCCGTTTTTAACCAGCCATGCAATCGTTGATTTAGCTCTTCTGTCGGATAAGGCTTCATTGTATTGATGTGTAGCACGACTGTCTGTGTGGGAACGAATATCAAGTTTCATCGTTGGATGGCTGTTTAAGACATCAAGTATTTTTTCTAAATCCAGAGCAGCTTCTGTACGGATATTTGATTTATCCAGATCAAAGTAAATCATTTTGATACCAAAACATTTGCCCAGATCATCGCCAATGGTGACTTTACAGGCGGATTTATCCAAAGCAATAGGAAGACTGGTTTTTCCGGTTAGTTTTCCAATGGTAATATTGATTTCTTTGGTTGTATATTCTTCTTTTTCGGCTCTTACATTATATGTTTTTCCACATTCAACAGGGAAACTGTAAAAACCGGTTGCATCTGAAATAGTCGTGTTTTTTATATTGCCCAGATTGTCATACAAGGTTAATTTTGTGTTTGGCAAGACAGCTAAGGTTTCAGCGTCTGTAATGATTCCGTTTAGCTCTTGTATGCATTGCAGTTTTCTTGTTTCGAGAAATTTGTAGATATCATCAGAACCTTGTCCGCCATCTTTATTAGAGCTAAAATAGCCTCTTCTGGATGCAGGATCAATAATGTAGGCAAAATCATCTTTAGGCGAGTTAACATCCGCTCCAAGATTCTGAATATTGCTTATGGTTCCGTTATCTTCAATTTGGCCTACAAAAACGTCCAGACCGCCTAGTCCGGGATGTCCGTCAGAAGCAAAATAAATTTCATTATCGCTGGTAACAAACGGAAATGTTTCTTTTCCTTGTGTATTTATGACTTTACCTAAGTTCATAGGTGTGCCATAACTGCCATTGCCATTGATGCTTACTTTGTAAATATCAGATTGTCCTACTGTTCCGGGCATATCTGAGGCGAAATACAGTGTTTTCTCATCTGGACTAAGTGCAGGATGTGCCGTACTGTAATTATCACTGTCAAAAGGAAGTTCGGTTATGTTGGTCCATTTTCCGTTTTCAAGAGTGGCTCTGTATATTTTGATTAAAGTAATTTTGTTGTCATCTTTTCCTTTTTTACCGTTTATATAATTGTTTCTGGTAAAGTAAACCGTTTGTCCGTCTTTTGTAAAAGCGGGAGAAGACTCGTGAAACTTTGTATTAAGAGAGGTTTTGAATTTATTGACTTTCACTGTACTGTTGGCAGGAGGGTCTGTATCGGCAAAATACAAATTCGTAAAATATTCTCCGGTCCATTTGTGTTTACGTTGTGAAAAGTTTCCGGTATCCCGGGCAGAGGCAAAGTATATTTTGCCGTTGTAAACATAGGAACTGTAATCAGAGTATTTAGAGTTGATTCCGGCATCTTCAATTTTGTATCGGCCGGAATTGGCTTTGATTTTGTCCAGATAGTTTACATCCTCGGCATATAATTTTGCTCTGTCGTCGTTTTTAGATTTAGCCAAAAATTCAGTCATAATTTTACTGGCCTTATCGGTTTGTCCGCTTGATTTCAGACATTGTGCATATCGATAGTAATACTCTGGCTCAACAACGGTGTTCATCGCAAATAATTCACCGTACCATTTTGCAGCAGCTTCAAAATTAGAGTTGAAGTAGTATGAGTTTCCGAGCTTCTTAAACAAATCTTCCGATTTGTATCCTTTATCAGCTACACGTTCATAGGTTTTAATAGCGTCGATATACGCATAATTATCGTAGTTCTTATCGGCAGTATTAATTTTCGATTGTTGCGCATAACTGCCGGCTGAAAAAGAACAGATAATTGTTAAGCAAAGGAGTATATAATTTTTCATAATCGTTATTTTTAGAAGAAACGTGGCGTTGTCATTTTACCATTGTTTTTGAAGAATTCGTAACGCAGGAATATCTCATGTGATCCTGAATTATAGTTGTTTAAACGTGTGGTTTCGCGATCGTAACCATAACCAAGATAGAGGCCGTCAGTAATCTGGAATCCTACCATAGCACTAAGTGAAGCACTCCATCGGTAGGCAACTCCCACCACAAGTTTATCCATGAACATAAAGTTGGCAGAAACATCTACCTGAAGTGGTGCTCCTTCGACCATTTTGGTCAGTAAAGCGGGTTTGAATTTGATGTATTGAAGTCTATCAAGATCAAACACATATCCGGCTATTAAATAATAATTGATTTTATCTTTGTAAATGGCGTAATCATTATCATCGTACCGATTGGTTTCGATAAAATTAGGTACTGATAACCCAATGTATGCTTTATCAGAATGCCAATAGACTCCGGCTCCCACATTCGGCGAAAACTTATTGTTTAAATCCTGAAACTGTGGATCTCCCTGACTCTCCGGATTTAATTTGCTGACATCCAAATTGAACAGGTTGGCTGTTCCTTTGATACCAAACGAAAGTTTAAAATCGGCTGAGGTTTGAACAGTATAGGAAAGGTCAACAGAAAAGTTGTTTTCGTTAGTTGGGCCAATTTTATCATTTACTAAAGAGGCTCCGATTCCTAAATTACTATTATTTATTGGGCTATTGATTGAGAAAGCGCTGGTTTCAGGAGCCCCGTCGAGTCCAACCCATTGGGTGCGGTATAATCCAAAAACACTTAAAGCTCCTCGCGATCCTGCATAAGCCGGATTAATGTTTATGGTATTGTACATGTATTGCGTAAATTGTGCATCTTGCTGTGCATAGCTCGCAATTGTTACAAACATAATGACGAAGAAAAATAATTTTGTTCTCATAGTGGTATTTATTATTTTCATTAGTACTACTTTTTTTCAATTTAAATTGTAAAAAAGTCTATGCATTTGTATATTCAAAAATAAGGATTTTTTTATTAATTAATTGTAAATTGTTGCTTTATGTGCTTGCTATGCAATGAGATATGGTCTTTTTTTATTTCGATAAATAAAGATATCCGTCTTTTTTATTATTCTGTAATACATTATTTCCGTCGAGTGATTTGTAGTTAATAATGTAGAAATAAGTTCCCGTTGGTAGTCCGTCAGATTGTTTCACTGTGGTTCGGCCTCTTGAAATTCCGTCGAAGGCATTGGTTTGATTGTTGTAATTGTGTGTTTCAAATACTAATACCCCCCAACGGTTATAGATTTCTACATCATTCTCAGGATAACAAGTGGTATCACCAATACTGTCTATAGTGAAGACATCGTTGATTCCGTCACCATTTGGAGAGAAAGCATTGTGAACTACTATACTTCCACAGGCAAGTACTTTACAATCATCATTTATTGCCATATTCAGTACAATACTTCTTGGACAGCTGGCATCAGGTATTTTGTATTCGAATGTATAATTACCTATTGCCAGACCTAAAGGATTAAAATTGTTTCCTTGTATGCTGTTGGTATTACTGTTATCTACCCAGATTCCGTTAGTAGGAGTGTTTTCAGGTAACAATGATAGCAAGTTAATAATGGTTGAATCATCGTTACAGGCTGTACTGCTAACAGTCGTTGTTTCATTAGGAGCAGCTGTGATTGTAACGGTTGCAGTTGCAGTACAGGCTTGATTTCCTTTGTTTACAGAAGATGTTGCTGTAAGAGTGTATGTACCGGCCGGTAAATTGGTATTTCCAACAGTTTCATTTTTTTCATTTTTAATGATAACGGTCGAACCTGGGCTACTAGTTACCTGGATTGAACCAGTTCTTCCGTTCGAACAGTTCACATTTGTAGCAACTCCGGATACAGAAACTTTGTTTTCTACAGTAAAGGTTTGAGTCAGTAGTGTTTTATTACCGGCACAATCTGTTAAAGTATAAGTTCTTGTTAGGATGTAAGGACTTCCATCACAACCGCTTCCTCCATTATTGGCGTCACTTACAGTAATGTTTACCGTACTGCTGCAATTATCCACAGCATTGGTTATGTCGCTCGGATTTCCAACTGGGATATCAGCAATAGTTTGGAGATTTGCTACATTTACTGGAGCTGTTCCTGTAGGTGGAGTAGTATCTCTAACGGTTATGATCTGAGTGTAAGAAATTGTATTTCCACTACAATCACTGGTGGTCCATTTACGAGTTAAAGTATAATTTGTACTACATTGATTTTCAGTATTGCTTTTTATTTCACTGAAAACAATTGGTAAGTTACCACTACAATTATCGGAAGCTTCCATATTTGCCGGTTGAGGTACTGCATCACAAGAAACTGTAATATCGGCAGGCAGCACCCCTGTAAAGGTTGGTTTTGTAGTATCCTGAATAGTAATCACCTGAGTGAAAGTATCTGAGGTATTTCCACAATCGTCTTTCACGGTCCAGGTATTGGTATACGTTCCGGCATTAGAACAACCTTCAGAAGCTACAAATAAACCGCTTACTTTTACGATGTTCGAAACATTAGTATCGCAAGCATCTGTAGCCGTTGGGAATAAAGCCTGTGCGGCAGTTAAAGCTGCTGTGTCACTGCATTCTACAGTTTTGTTTAAAGAAGCAGTTTGTGTAGACCATGTTGGTTTTGAAGTATCCTGAATGGTAATCACCTGAGTAAAAGTATCAGAAGTATTTCCACAATCGTCTTTCGCAGTCCAGGTATTGGTATACGTTCCGGCATTAGCACAACCTTGAGAGGCCACAAAAAGCACCACTTACTTTTACGATATTCGAAACA